>CAIKHC010000216.1 GCA_903827085.1 uncultured Candidatus Nemicrothrix sp.
CGCTCGCCGAACGCTGTCGCAAGTTCGGAAGCGACCTCGCTGAGGTTCACGACGCTCCCCCATCGACAAGGAGCGGAAGAACTTCGTCGGCGAGTTTGGTGATGTCTCCAGCACCCAGCGAAAGACATAAGTCGCCTTCCCGAAGTTCCTTGGCAAGAATTTGCGCAAGCCCAGAACGATCGGCGACGTACAGGACTTCCTGCTCAGGATGCGCACCGGTGACCGCATCGACGATGAGTTGACCAGTGACCCCTTCGCGAGGGGCTTCACCCGCTGGGTAAATGCCGGTGAGGACAAGAACATCGGCATCGACAAAGGCATCGGCGTACTCGCGCCATAACGATTCGGTGCGGCTGTAGCGATGAGGCTGGAAGACCGCAACCACACGGCCCCAATTCCCGTCGCGACCTGCCGATATCGCCGCCTCAATCTCGGTGGGCAAATGGGCATAGTCATCGACGAACACCACGCCACGAGCCTCTCCCCGAGTTTCAAACCGGCGACGCACACCACCGAAGCTCTTCAGCGCGGCCGAACACGATGAGAACGGGACCCCAAGTTCGAGAGCTAACGCGATCACCGCACACGCGTTGAGTGCGTTGTGCGTTCCAGGGATGGAAAGGTGGATGCGTCCGAACTGCTCGCCATGTCGCACAACATCGAAATCAATTCCTGAACGCGAACTCTCTACATTCAGCATGCGCACGGTGGCATCTTCGGACTGACCATAGGTAATCGCACTCGTGCCACCCGCGATCGCAGCGGTCTCTGGATCGTCGGCACACAAGACCACTGGTCCACTGGTTGCTGAAATGAACGATTCGAATGCGGCACGAAGATTCTCGAACGAGCCGTGATAGTCAAGATGATCGGCTTCGATATTGGTGACGATGAGTGCTTCATGGTCGATGGTGAAGCCGGAGCCGTCACTTTCATCGGCCTCCACGACAAACCACTCACCCTGGGACCACTTCGCGTTGATCCCGAGTTGACTGATATCGCCGCCAATGAGGAACGACGGGTCAAGGCCCGCTTCAAGCAGGACCATTGCGAGCATCGACGAAGTGGTCGTCTTTCCATGCGTGCCCGTTACTGCAATTGTGCGGCGCTCAGAAGCCATTGCGGGCAACAGTGCTGTGCGACGGACGACGGGGATTGCAAGGGCGCGTGCGGCAAGAACTTCGAGATTGTCGTCGGCAATCGCTGTGGAAACAGCGACGAAGTCGGTTTCGGCGGCGAGATTGTCGGCCGAATGTCCGACGAACACCACGACACCTTCAGACCTGAGGCGATCAAGAACGGCGGATTCGACAACGTCGCTTCCGGATACCGAATGACCCATGCCAACAAGGGTCGAGGCGATCGCTGACATCCCCGGGCCACCGACGCCGACCACATGGATCGATCGGACACTCGCAAGCGACGGACACGGATCGCTTTCACGAGCGGCGAGCATGACGCTCCACGAGTTCAGCAACTGCATCGGCAGCATCGGGTTGAGCCAACATGTGCGCCGCGATTCCCATTCGTTCTAGTTGCGAAGGATCGTCAAGTAACGGGTCAACTTCGGCGACGAGTCGGTCGCCATCGAGTTCCGCATCGGGAATAAGTAGGGCAGCTCCGACTCTTACGAGCGCGGCCGCGTTTGCAGTTTGGTGATCGCGAGGCGCTTGGGGCAACGGCACCAGCACACCTCCAACGCCAACTTCAGCGAGTTCAGCAACCGTCGTACCCCCTGCGCGACCGATCAGGAGATCAGCTGCAGCGAGAACTGTGTCCATGTGATCTTCGTAGCGCACAGCGACGTACTCGAGAGCGTCGCCCCCAGGAAGCGAGTCCTGCACCGATTCCCAGTCTCGAGAGCCAATCACATGACGAATGGAAAGATCGTTCCGCTCCGACCACTTCGGCACAGCAGCAAAAACCGCTTCGTTTACTTTGCGTGATCCGAGTGATCCCGTGATCACCGCAACAAATAGTCGGTCGCCGGAAACTCCCAGTGATGTTCGTGCAGCCACGCGGTCGCGTTCTCGGTTGATCGCAAGAACTTCCGCACGAACCGGATTTCCAGTCAGGACGCTGCGCGGCAAATCGGTTTCAGCGAATGGAACAGCACATGCTTTCGCGAATCGACCGGCAAGACGGTTTGCTGCTCCAGCGCGCGCGTTCTGTTCCATAACAACGATCGGGACTCGCCAGATCACCGCGCCAATGGTGCAGGCGATGCTGGCGTATCCACCGAGGACCAGGACCACCTTTGGACGTCGTCGGTGAACAATCCCGATCCCCTTCGCCACCGCGCGTAGAAGACCCCAGGCAGCCGCAATGTTTTCGAATGTCAGACGACGCTGGATACCGCGTCCCGGCAGCAGTGTGACAGCGAAGCCTGCATCGGGTACCAACGTTCGCTCAAGCCCCCGTTCGCTTCCGACAAAATGAATCGACGAACTGTCGTGCCCCCGATCCACAAGTGCACGCGCAACTGCCAACCCCGGAAGTACATGGCCTGCGGTTCCCCCACCGGCCACGAGGGCATAGGTGGCGGAATCGGCAACGGGCCGACCCCTCATCAGCGTCCCTGTCGAGCGATGTTCAGGAGAATGCCAGATGCCGCCATCGTGACGACAAGAGATGAACCGCCTGCCGACACGAACGGCAGAGGGACACCCGTGATGGGAAGGATGCCCACGCAGGCACCAACGTTGATGAATGCCTGGATGAGGATCCAGGTTGTGATGCCGGTGGCCAACAACATTCCGAAACGATCACGGGCATGAAGCGCGGTGCGAATACCAAGAAGAGCAAACGCTAGAAATATTCCGATAACGAGCACTGATCCGACGAGGCCGATCTCTTCGCCGATGATCGCGTAAATGAAATCCGTGTGAGCTTCGGGAAGGAATCCCCACTTCGCCCGCCCTTGACCAAGGCCGGTGCCCAGAACTCCACCGTTCGCAAAACCAATCTGACTCTGAAGGCTTTGGTAGCCGGTATAGAGCGGGTCGGCCCACGGATCGCGGAACGACATAAGTCGGCGCATTCGGTAGGGCTCACGGATTGCAAAGAACGCGGCAGCGCCAACCAATAGCCCCGAAAGGAAAGCCAGAGGCTTGCCGGGAACACCGCCAACGAAAAGCATCACAAGAACAATCGTGGCCAGAATGATCGTTGTGCCCAGATTCGGCTGCGCCATGAGCATCACTGCGAATGCGCCAAACACAATTGCGATGGGACGCATTACCGCCTTCCAATCGCGAATCTGGCCAACGCGACGAGTGAGGGTGTCGGCCGCGTAAAGAATGACCGCGAGTTTCACAAATTCGGAAGGCTGCATTCGCAGGGGGCCCCATCCGAGCCAACGCGAAGAGCCGTTGACCGACACGCCAACACCTGGGATCAGCACTGCGACCATGAGCCCTGCGGAGCTAAAGAGGGCCAACTTCATCCACTTCGACAACTTTTCATACGAGTAGCGGCTCATTGCAAACATTGCGCAACACCCAATGACAAACCAGCCCGCTTGGAGGCGGAACTGATACCAAGAGGTTCCGTACTGATAGAGCGCCGTTACCGATGACGCAGACAGGATCATCAACAAGCCAAAGAGATTGGCGGCAATAACGACGAACCAGAGAGCTTTGAAATTGGTGGTCCGCGGCTGCGGTTTGCGAGCAGAACGCAGCAAGCGGCCGACTGAGGGTCTTTCTTGAGCAACAGTTGCACTCATCGCGCTCCCTCCGTCATGAATCCGGGGAGAGCTCGCACCGCATCGGCAAACTGATCGCCACGATCCCCATACGACGTAAACCAATCGAACGACGTGCAGCCAGGAGAAAGCAGAACTGCATCTCCGGGCTGGGAAAGCTCCGCTGCAGCTTCAACCGCGTCGGCGATCGAAGTTTCGACGACACGAATCTCGCAACGTCCGTGAAAGGCATTGTGCACTTCAGTGGCGGCTTCGCCAATCGCTACAACTGCTCGTACCGGGGGTACATGCGCCCCAAGAGCAGCAAGATCGAGACCCTTGTTACGTCCGCCGGCGATAAGCACAACCGAATCGAACGCTTGCAGTGCCGATTCGACAGCGTGCGGGGTTGTGGCCTTGGAATCGTCGAACCAGCGCACGCCATTGACTTGGCCGATGTAGTGCACCCTGTGGGGCAGGCCCTTAAATGATCGAAGCGTGTGCCGGATGCCCTCGACGGTTGCACCTGCAGCCGATGCCGCGGCTGATGCGGCGAGTGCGTTCGTGATGTCATGGGGAAAAGAACGCGGAAGTTCGTCGACGGCAATGAGTTGGGTTCCGTCAGGCAAGCAAAGCCAGCCATCGGACACCGTGGCGTCGGCATTGGTCCCGGCTCCCCCGAAAGTGAGCGTAGAAACCTGGGGGTTGCGGTTTGCGAGTACGACCGGATCAGTCGCCGACGCGATTGCGACGCCGGAGATGACATCGAGATCTTTCCAAATCGACGCCTTCGCAGATTCGTACGATGAAAGTGATGCATGCGCGTCGAGGTGGTCGGGCGCGAAGTTCAGCCACACCGCAACTGAAGGTCGGAACCAACGCGTCGTCGCCAATCGGAACGAAGAGGCTTCAACAACAAAGACTTCGATAGCGGGGTCGGAGATGGCTTCGACCAAGGGGGTTTCGGTATTGCCACAAGCGATAGATCGGAGACCAGAGGCGAGAAGCATCGCGGTGACCATGGTCGTCACCGTGGTCTTTCCGTCGGTGCCTGTGATGGCGACGATCGGGCGAGAATCCCACCGATCGGCGAGATCAAACTCCGATTCGATTGCGACTCCTTCCGCCTCAGCACATCCGAAAATGGGGTGGGATTCGGGAATGCCAGGGCTGGGAACGACAAGATCGCACCCCGAGACAAGGCGCGTCAGATCCTGCAGCGAAGGTGATTCGACCAGTTCCACTCCCATCGATGCTGCCTCAGCGCGAATCGCGTCGGTGGGATGCTCATCGACTGCCACAACGGAAACGCCACGAGAGCAAAGCGCAGTCGCGACTGCACGACCTGTGACGCCAAATCCGAGGACAAGTGCCGACCGCAATGGGCCGCGCGTCGGCGCGTCCATCAGTCGATCACTCCCGGCAACCGGACGAAGTCGGCGTAGTAGAGGCCCAGAGCCAAGGCGGTAAACAGACCCGCGACAATCCAGAGTCGAATGATCACCGTGGTTTCAGGCCATCCTCCAAGTTCGAAGTGATGATGGAGTGGCGCCATTCGGAAAATGCGTCGACCGAACGCTCGATAACTGCCCACCTGAAGAATGACCGAAACGGTTTCCATCACGAAGAGGCCGCCGACAAGGGGCAGAAGCAGGATCGTGTTGGTGCTCAGCGCTAGCGCTGCGAGCCCTGCACCAATTGCTAGAGCGCCGGTATCGCCCATGAAGATTCGAGCTGGCGCAGCGTTCCACCACAAGAATCCAGCGACAGCTGCCATCATCGACGCCGAAACAACAGCGGTATCGAGGAAGCTTTCATCGCCATAGATCGAGTTATGACGGAAGCCCCAGAAGGCGATGACGGTGTACGCCGCAAATCCAAAGATTGAGGCACCAGCGGCGAGTCCGTCGAGACCATCGGTGAGGTTCACCGCATTTGTCGTGGCATAGAAGATGATGACGGCCAGAACCACCCAACCGATCTTTCCGATTTCAATGCCCGGAAAATCGAAGCGGGTGAAAGACAACGTGGTCGTGACGTTCGTAAACGTCAGCATCGAAACTGCGTAGGCGACGGCAACAGCAAGAAGACCAAACGTCTTTGCCCTCTTCGTCAACCCTAGGTTGCGCTCACGAAACACTTTGATGGAATCATCGAGAAGTCCGACGAGTCCGGCAGCGACGATCGCAGCCATGCAGAGCAATCCACGCCGGGTGAAGACCGCACCATTGAGATCACTCACAAACCACCCAACCGCAGCGGCCGCCACAAAGGCCAGACCACCCATCGTGGGGGTACCCGCTTTAGTGATGTGACCCTGAGGGCCATCTTCGCGAATGGGCTGTCCGATACGACGACGTTCAAGCAAAGAGATCAAAAGGCGGGTGCCGAATAGCGAAAGGCCAAGTGAAATTGCTGCAGCAATGAGGAGGCGAATCACCGAGCGGCCTCCAGCTGTTTCCATTCCTCGAATGCAACGACACGGTCATCGAAGGGAGTGGTTGACTCGCCAATTATCTGAACCGTCTCGTGACCCTTGCCAGCCAGAAGAACGATGTCTCCAGGTGCTGCGCTTCGGAGAGCCGTCGAAATCGCTGTCCGACGATCGGGTTCCACAATGATTGAACTTGCTCGTGGACTCGACACCCGCTGCATACCTTCCACAATCGAAGCGATGATCTGATCAGTTGATTCAGACCGTGAATTGTCTGCAGTAATGATGACCGAGTCGGCACGCTGCGCCGCGGTTTCTCCCATCATCGAACGCTTGGATGGATCTCGGTCGCCACCGCATCCAAAAACGACGATGACGCGACCGTCAACAATGTCACCAGCGGCACGAAGGAGCTGTTCGAGGCCATCGGGGGTGTGTGCATAGTCAACGATGATTGCGAATGGCTGCCCGGCATCGACTCGTTCGAATCGGCCTTCAACGACGAGCGGGAGGGAAAGCCCTTCAGCGATTGTGGCGTCGTCGATACCCAACACACGAGCAACGTGAGCGGCGCCTAGAGCATTGCTCACATTGAACAAACCACCAAGAGGAAGCGAGATTTGATGCCCCATCCACCGAAAGGTCGAACCGTCAACTGAGAGGTGCAAGTCTTCGACTTCATCGAGCGAATAGCCATCGGTAGGAACGGTTGCGGCATCGGCAAGAAGTCGGCCGTGGGGACTATCGAGGTTCACAACTGCCGACTCGCAGCGCTCAGGGTCAAAGAGACGAGCCTTCGTTTCGAAGTACTCCTCCATCGAACCGTGGTAATCGAGGTGATCACGGCTGAGGTTTGTGAACAATGCAACGCGAAACTTCATTGCATCGACACGGCGCTGGTCGATCGCGTGAGAGGAAACTTCCATCGCCACGACTTCGACACCCTCATCACGCCATTCGGCCAAACGACGTTGGAGATCCGGAGACTCAGGAGTCGTACGTGCACCTGAAAGCGTCCCGAGTACCTCAACATTTCGACGAGCGGCTGTGAAGATATTTCGGAGCATCCACGTCGTCGTGGTTTTCCCATTGGTGCCAGTCACGCCAACAACGAGAAGATCCTCGGCCGGATGCCCAAAACACGTTGCCGACACTGTCGCCATGGCTTCCCGGACGTTCGAGACCACAAGTTGAGGAACCTCGACATCAACACGGTGATCTACGAGCAGTGCAACTGCTCCGGCTGCGACCGCATCACCCGCATGGAGGTGTCCGTCATCAGCAACTCCAGGGACACAGCAAAAAAGTGAACCGGCTTGAACATGACGAGAATCAAAATTCACGTCGGTGATTTCCAGATCACTGAATGATGGCGAGCCGCTGAGGCCCACCATCTCGACCTCATTCAATTCGGCAACGATCGTCGCCAGTCGCACACGTCACCTCACCGCTGCGGTTTTGCGCGCCGCGGTTGTTGTCGTAGTCGTCGTCGACGCTCGTGGGGCGATGGTGGTCGGTGCCGCAAATGCAATCGCCTCAGGCGAGCCCGCTGTCAACGCGCGAACCCTGTCACCTTCAGTAACGATTGCCTGGGTTGAGGAGCTCGGGAGTCCAAGCACTGCAGAGACTGGGGCTCCTCCAAGCGCGATATCAGTCGCAGCGGGAGCAATGCCGAGACGGTTGAGTGCAAACGAGCCGAGTTTCGAGAAAACCGGAGCAGCCGTTGCGCCACCGGTATAAGCGCCACTCGGTTCATCGATCATGACGTAGACCGAGAGCGCTGGCTGTTGTGCCGGCACAAAGCCAACAAAGGTTGACTGGTAGCGAACCACGCCCATCTTGTCGAAGTAGCCGCCGCCTGGCTGCGGCTTCCGAGAGGTGCCGGTCTTCCCGGCGACCGAGTATCCGTTGATGGTAGCAAGGCGACCAGTCCCCTCGTCCACCACATTGCGCATCATGACGTTCATCTTGTCGGCAGTATCAGTGCTCACTGCCCGATGTGAATCACCAGCGGCGGTCGGATGTTCGACACCATTGGCATCGACGGTCGAATCGACCAACTTGGGTCCTACGTACATGCCCTGGTTTGCGATGGTGTTGTAGGCGAAGAGCATTTGCATTGGCGTTACCGAAATGCTTTGACCAATTGCGATCGAAGGAAGTGACGTCCCGGAATACTTCGATGGGGCCAGCACAGAGCCAGATGCTTCATTTGGGAAGTTGAGAGAAGTCTTTGTTCCAAAACCAAAAGCCTTCTGCGCGGAATACAACGCGTCTTTGCCTAGACCTTGGCCGATTTTGATCGTCCCGACATTCGACGAATGAGTGAGGATCTGAGTGGTGTCCCATGTAACGGTTCCGCGGCCTTCCGCTTCACCGAATTCTGCGTCGTAGATCCTGAGCGTTGGGGGAAGATTGAATTGCGAAGTCGGACTGATCTGGCCTGCATCCATCGCGCCAGCGAGAGTGACAATCTTCATCACTGAACCCGGCTCGTACTGGGTTGTTAGCGCTGAGTTGTTTGAACTTACGCGCACAGCGCCGGTCTCAGGATCAAGCACCATGTCGGCGATCGCCAGAACCTCGCCCGTGCCGGGCTTGCTGACAATCGCAATGCCGCCCTTTGCCCCGGTGGCCTTCACCTGTTCACCAAGCAAGCGCTCGGCTTCAAACTGAATCGACTGATCGATGGTCAGTTTCAGGTCGTCGCCTTTTTGCGCAGGGGTAACAGAATGGTCGCCCACAGCGATCGTTTGACCCCGAGGACTGCGCTCAAGCGAGATGCTCCCTGGTTTCCCAGTAAGTGCCGCCCCGAATTGCGACTCCAGTCCAGAAATCCCAACGTTGTCGACATCGACACTGCCTAAGAGCGATCGAGCCGAATCACCAGCGGGCGCGAAGCGTTCGCTTTCTTCAAGAAACGCCACACCGGCTAGGCCGAGAGCAGCAACCTGATCAGCAACTTCCGCCGTGACGCGACGCGCAAGATAAGCGAACCGGCCCGTTCCATTCATTTTCGATTCGATGAACAACGGATCGAGGCCAAGTATCGGTGCCAGTTGCGCTGCCTCACTCGAGGCGTCGGTCACGAGCTTTGGATCTACGAAAATTGACCGTCCGGGACGAGAGATCACAAGTTCAGCGCCGTTGCGGTCAAGAATCGCACCGCGATCGGCAGCAAGCACCTGCGTATTTGTTCGCTGGTTTGCTCCATAAGCGACGTAACGATCTCGGCCAATCGTTTGGAGGAAGACGACTTTCGTAAGGACGCCCGTAAAGAGAAGGACGAAGACCACCAAGAGAGCCAGTGTGCGCCGACGTTGATTCCCCACCGAGGTGCTCACCAAAACAGGCTTCGAGCCCTTTCCTGAACTCGATGGGTCGAAGACTCCCTGAAGCGATGAAATGACAGATGCAACTGTCGACGAGATTGCGACTTGGATCAGTTCAGAAGCCGGCCGCGAACTGTGCATCGATGGCTGACGGGAGGCATAGGTCGCCGAGGAAACTGGGCGACGCTCAGTCCCCCGCTGCCCTGACTGCACACGATCGACCGGGCGGACCTCACGCGGAACGCGCGTTGTGCGAGGTGCAGTGGTGCCGCGTCCAGATGAATGACGGGCCGGACGCGTCGGTGTGGACACACGACGGCGACCACGAGGTAAGTAATCAGGCGAGTTCCAAGGAGCGCTCTTTTGCGGATGGTCAACCGACGGAGTTCCGGGACCGGGAGGCGGATTCATCGCTTGGCCACAGTTGTCGGAGTGGTTGCCTTCGCAACTGTGGATGACGTCGTCTTCGGAGCAACGGTGGTCGCCGTGGCCTTCGGAACAGCCTTCGGCGTAGGTGCCGGTGGCGTTTCGCCCGCACGTGCGTCATCAGTCGCCTTGGGTTGCAAGTAAACCGGCGTCGGAGACGGAATCATCCCGAGTTTCGTTGTGGCGGCGGTCGTGATGTTCTGCGGACTCTGCAACTGGGCAAGCTCAACCCGGAGGTTTTCGGCAAGAGTTTCTGCTTCAGCAATACGGTTATTGACACGATCGATGTGCGCCTGTTCCGAAATGATCAACGTCTGGGCGCCTGCGATTGCGAAAAGCACAACAACAACGCCGACGACACCGGCAATCAAACCGATACGGCGACGTTCAGGTGCAGTGCGATCGACAAGTCGAAGTCGTGATCGAAGTCCCTCACGGGTTGACTCCTGCGGAGCGCGAAGCGTCGCCGCGCGACGTCCTTCAGCAGCAACTCTTGCGCTGGTCATGACCGTTCCGCGATTCGAAGTCGGGCACTTTCAGCGCGCGGATTGCGCTCACGTTCCGCCACGCCTGGTGTCGTTCCACCGCGACGAACAAGCCGAACCGTCGACGTGGCACCGCAAACGCAAGGAAGGTTCGTCGGGCAGGTGCAACCGCCAGACTCGGCATCACGCATGACCTGCTTGACGATGCGATCTTCACCCGAGTGATACGACAAAACCACCAAACGACCCGCAGGATGCAGCGCATTGATCGCCGCTTCAAGCGCAACAGGAAGTACGCCGAGTTCGTTATTCACTTCAATGCGAATCGCCTGAAAGGTTCTCTTGGCCGGATGCCCGCCAGTTCGGCGTGCAGGTGCGGGAATCGCATCGCGAGTGATCTCTGCAAGTTCTGTTGTGGTCTCAACTGGTCGAGCAGCGATGATCGTTCGGGCAATACGACCAGCGAAGCGTTCATCACCGAACTCGCGCAGAACGCGAGCAAGTTCCTTTTCGTCGTACTCATTCACGACAGTCATCGCGCTGAGCGCACGAGATGGATCCATCCGCATGTCGAGGGGCGCATCGAAGCGGTAACTAAAGCCACGCTCAGCTCGGTCGAACTGCGGAGAGCTCACACCATGGTCGAATAGCGCACCAACAATGGGCTGGCCGGTGTGTTCGGCATCGATAAC
>CAIKHC010000217.1 GCA_903827085.1 uncultured Candidatus Nemicrothrix sp.
AATCGATCAGCGCCGCCAGCGAGGTCGACTTTCCCGAGCCTGAGGCGCCGACGAGGAAGACGAATTCGCCCTTGGCGATCTCGACGTTGGCGTCGCGCAACGCGACGGTCGAGTTTTTGTAGGTCTTGGTGACGTTTTCGAGAGTAATCATGATGAGGGGGTGTCCAGCGGGACTGAACGCCCACGAGGCTAGACGGGCAAGGCTGGCAATTGGTGCCACTCCCCTGACCCGTACCAATACAACGATCTCGCCGATGCACTCAGGAAATCCACGACAAACGGCGCCATCAACGCGACCGTTCATTGCTCAGTCGTCGTCGGCCTCGTGTAACGCATGAGCAATAGTTGGATCAAGGGTCCACGCTGCAGATGGAAGGTGGTGCTCCTTCGTCCACGCCACGGTAAGAACATCGCTGTCGGAGTCAGAAAGCATCTCTGCTCCGAGATCGGGGTGTCGCCGATAGATCCCGACCGAACGCTTCCACGACGACCTCGACGTCGACCAACGCGAGATATCTGATTCAGATTTCACAACGCTGACAGCGAGCACCGTAGCGATGACTCGGCCCGGCGTGCGCAAACCCGACGCCACCTTTCCGCAATCATGCAGAAGTGCAGCGGCGAGCACCGGTCGCGTTGCTTTTGACCCCAATGACAGTTCGACTCGCCGGGCGACGGCGGCGGAATGGCGCCGATCGGGACCTGACAGTGAGCGCCAAATGGCGCGCTCACCGGGCAAAAGTTGCGATTCCGCCCAGACCGATTCCGCGGGAGGGGGACCGCCGGGTCGAAGGCTGCCGAAGAAACGACGAGCCAGATGACTTGTGCGAGACATTTGGCAGTAGTGGTTCTTTAGACCAAATGTGCGCTGCAAGAGCGCGCTTGGGGCATTTCGGCAAGAACGGCGTCGTCGATCGGAGTGCCGCAACTGTCACAGAGACCATACGAACCTGCGTCGAGGCGTTCGAGTGCACGTTCGACTCCGTCGAGTTCCTCGCGAAGCGCTGAAGCCAGCTGCCGATCATCGAGTTCGCCGCCGTCCACGATCGTCAGTGATTCAGCGACAACAACATTGCCCTCGGCGTCGGCAGCAATGAAGTGCTCCTCGACCATGACATCACCCTCGGCGTCGACGATTGTGATGGTTTCATCAAGAACGATGTCACCGTCTTCGTCGAAGATCGCCACGGTTTCGTCGATCATGAGGTCGCCCTCGTCGTCGGTAACGATCGTCACGTCGTCGATAACCACAACACCCTGGCCATTGACCTCGAGAATGTCGATTGTCTCTACGTGTTCGCCGATGACGGATCCATCCTCATCGAGGATGTCCTCGGACAGAACGATTTCGTCGACAAGTTCAACCTCGTCGCCGGAAAATCGATCGGGAGCGGACCATTCACCTGAGTTACTCATGGGACTGAGGCTAGCGGCGAGATGCATGAGCTCGCGGATGTGCTGCCTCGTACACCGCGAAGAGTCGGTCGTTTGAGACCATCGTGTACACCTGCGTCGTCGCGATAGAAGCGTGACCCAGCAGTTCCTGCATTGCCCGGATATCAGCTCCGTGATCGAGCATGTGCGTCGCACAGGAGTGGCGCAATACATGTGGCGTCAGGCGAGCACCGAGACCAGCTGCGTCTCCATATTTTCGGACAATCGCCCACGCCCCCTGGCGCCCGAGGCGGCCCCCGCGGGCGTTTAGGAAAACAGCGTCTGCGTCAGAGCGAGTTGCGAATCGTTCAGGGGCGAGAGCACCCCGTCCGGCATCCTCAAGCCAACTCGCCAATGCGACACGAGCCCAACGCCCAATCGGGACAACGCGTTCTTTCGACCCTTTTCCGAAAAGTCGCAGCAATCCAGCATCGAGATCAACGTCACCAAGGCTCAATGCGCAAACCTCTGAGATGCGCGCACCTGTGCCATAGAGCACCTCAAGGATTGCCCGGTCACGCCGTGCAATCGCGGTATCGCCTTCCACCTGATCAAGTAGTGCGGTCACCTCAGCCTCGGTCAGCGCTTTTGGTAATCCCGCAGGAACTCGGGGTGTCTCGATTCCCGCCGATGGGTCTATTGCCGAGAGCCCCTCGTCGGAACGGAATCGATGCAACGATCGAACCGCGACCGTTGCCCGTTTCACAGATGAAGGTGCCAATCCTCGCTCTCGAAGAACCCCGACATAGGCATCGAGGTCTGATGCCCGAATTGCATCGAGTGTTCGTCCGGTTTCAGAGAGCCAAAGGCAGTAGGCGGTGAGATCGCGTCGATACGCAGCAAGCGTGTTGACCGAACGACCGCGCTCGGCCGTCAACCATGTCAGAAACTCCTCAACATCGAGAGGAAGTTCCCAATCTTCAGGGAGCTCAGCCACCGCCAACCAGTGTGGCGGCCAGATAGAGACCAATCACCGTTTTCGTATCGATGAGTGAACCATCGGAAATCATCGCGAACGACTCTTCGAACGTAAAACGTTCGATAGTCATATGTGACTCCTCGATGCCTTGAACATCGCGCGGTACCGATTCCAGGTTTCGACCTAGGTACACCCAGGAGAGTTCGTCACTGAAACCTGGAGCGTTGGCAAACGTACCTAACAGCTCCAACGATTCAGCTCGCATCCCGATCTCTTCGCCAAGTTCGCGCTGAGCTGTTTCGGCGGGAGGTTCGCCCGCCACATCGCGTTTACCCGCAGGAATTTCAAGGATGTAGCGATCGAGAGAAGGGCGATACTGACGAACCATGATCACGCGACCATCGTCGTCGATAGGCACAACCGAAACCGCGCCCGGATGACGCACGATGTCACGACTGAACGATTCACCCTCGGGCGAGACGAAGTCGGCCCGGACGAGATCAAAGATGTAACCGCTATGGAGGACGACTTCGTCGACCTTGCGGAACTGCTCGCTCACGCCGTCAACGACTCGGAATCGAATTCAGGAAGATGTGGGTTGCGACCTTCCGACCGAGACAATGCTGCACCGATGAACTCACGGAACAGCGGCGCAGGGCGTTCTGGTCGGCTCTTGAATTCCGGGTGCGCCTGTGTGCCGATCCAATACGGATGATTCTTGAGTTCAATAAACTCAACGAGGCGGCCATCGGGCGAGGTTCCTGAACACACAAAGTCTGACTCATCGAAACGGTTTCGGAACTTCGAGTTGAATTCGTAGCGGTGACGATGCCGTTCCGAGACGACTTCGGATTCGTAGATTTCGGCAACGCGTGAGCCCGGTTGAAGTTGGGCCACATAGGCGCCCAACCGCATCGTTCCACCCATGTCGGTAACGTCACGCTGAGTTTCCATCAGATCGATAACTGCGAATGGGGTCTGCGGGTCGAATTCGCTCGAATGCGCTCCGGTCATACCAAGGACATTGCGCGCGTACTCAATGGTCATGACCTGCATACCAAGACAAAGGCCAAGACAGGGAAGGTCGTTCTCTCTGGCGTACTGGGCCGCGGTGATCTTTCCTTCAACTCCACGTTCGCCGAAACCGCCCGGGATGACGATGCCGTCGAGTTCACCGAGTCGCCCGTCGGCCGTCATTGCCTCGACATCTTCGGCCTGTACCCATTCAATTGAAACGTCGGCTGCA
Organism: uncultured Candidatus Nemicrothrix sp.; assembly: GCA_903827085.1. Taxonomy (GTDB): domain Bacteria; phylum Actinomycetota; class Acidimicrobiia; order Acidimicrobiales; family Acidimicrobilacustridaceae; genus Acidimicrobilacustris; species Acidimicrobilacustris europaeus. Next base: position 3,600 of record CAIKHC010000217.1, read on the forward strand.
TGGGAAAAGCCACCGTGTTTCAGTGATTCAACAACCGAAAGATACGCATCAGGGAGGGCAACGTATTTGCCAATGATTCCGATACGAACCGGAATGTTTGAGTTCTCGACTCGGTCAACGAGGATCTCCCATTCCGACAGATCGATGTCGCGATCGGAGAAACCGAACATCTTGCAGACGTACTCGTCGAGGCCTTCTTCATGCATGATGAGCGGAACCTCGTAAAGGTTTCTCGCATCAGCAGCGTTCACGACAGCTTCAACGGGAACGTCGCACAGATTCGAGATCTTGCGCTTGAGATCGGGAGAAAGCGCCGCTTCGCTTCGACAAACAATGATGTCGGGCTGAATGCCCCGGCTACGGAGTTCGGTCACCGAGTGCTGCGTGGGCTTGGTCTTTTGCTCCCCCGACGGACCAATGAATGGCACCAGGGTCACGTGCACATAGCAAACGTTCTCACGACCGACATCGAGCCGGAACTGCCGAATGGCTTCGAGGAACGGAAGGATCTCGATATCGCCCACGGTTCCACCGATTTCGGTGATGACGACATCGACCGATTCGTCGGCCAAGCGAGTGATGCGGCGCTTGATCTCGTCAGTGATATGCGGAATGACCTGCACGGTCTTGCCCAAGTAATCGCCACGGCGCTCTGCGGCGATTACGGCTGAGTAAATCGATCCAGTTGTGGCATTTGAATCGCGACTTAACGGCTCGTCGATGAAACGTTCGTAATGCCCAAGGTCGAGGTCGGTTTCGCCACCGTCGTCGGTCACAAAGACCTCACCGTGTTCGAACGGGTTCATCGTGCCGGGATCAACGTTGAGATACGGATCGAGCTTCTGCATCGTGACGCGCAGGCCACGGCTCTTCAGCAAACGGCCCAGCGATGATGCCGTGATGCCCTTCCCCAACGAAGAGGCCACACCCCCTGTGACGAAGATGTGCTTGGTCATTGGAGGGGCCTCCCGGCGTTAGTTAACACGTCGGGATTGCATCGTAGCCCCGTTCTGAGTGCCTCGGTGCGCATTACTCGGTGACGTCAGACCGGAGCTGATCAACGACTCAGGATTGTGTGCTTTCGAGCAGCTCACGAGCGTGCTGCTGGGCCGTTGACGATTCCGGCGTTCCCGAAAGCATTCGAGCGAGTTCGGTGACTCGTTCCTCGCCATTGACCACAGAGATTTTCGTCGTCGTTGTCGAATCGGTTGCAACCTTGTCAACAACCACATGAGCATCGGCCCAACTCGCGACCTGTGCGAGATGGGTAACGACGAGCACCTGATGGTCGGACCCGAGTGCCGCGAGCGAACGCCCCACAGCGACCGCCGCCGCGCCACCAATTCCCGCATCGACCTCGTCGAAGACCAACACTGGCGGGCCTTCGGTGAGTACAAGTCGCAAGGCCAACATCGCTCGGGCGAGTTCTCCGCCCGAGGCCACCTTGGCCAACGGTTGGAGCTCCATGCCGGGATTCGCAGCAAATCGGAATGTGACATCACGTCCGGCAACGCCAGCAACCTCGACCTCGAGTCGGGCTTTTGGTAGCGCTAGATCGGGAAGATGAGCCTGAACCGCGTTCGCTAAGGCTGGTGCGGCGAGACAACGAGCCTCGGAAACGACTGTTTCTGCATCGTTGAGCGCCGAACGAGCAACGAGAATCTGAGCATCGAGCGCGGCTGCGAGTTCGTCGTGGCCCTCGAGCTCCACCAACCGGCGATTCGCATCGTCTCTCCACGAAATGACCTCTTCCAAGGTTTCGCCATATTTGCGGCGCAAATCCTGGAGGAGTTTGCGACGGTCGCCGATCGCAGCAAGTTTCTCGGGGTCGCTCTCTATACCTTCGGCAGTCGATCGCAATTCACGAGCAAGATCGTCGATTTCGGCCTGCGCATCGCGGAGCCGGACGACCACCGCAGCAAAGAGCGTTCGGTCGCCAAGTCCGGCCACGGCGCGGCCAATGGCATCGGTCGCTCCGCCATCAGAACTCAGCGCATCGAGGGCAAGAATTGCCGCTTCTCGGTACCCACCCGCATCTGCGAGCAATTCCGCCTGAGATCGAAGGTTTGCGTCTTCGTTGGGATCGTCAAGGGCGGCGGCCACCAGTTCCTCGACTTGAAACCGAAGTAGATCGATTTCGCGCGCACGGTCGCGTGGGTCGCCTCCCAACGAGGAACGCTGCGCCTCGAGGTCGATGACGCGCTGGCGAGCAACGCGCAACGGTTGCAGATCTACCCCGCCGAACCGATCAAGGGCCTGACGTTGCACCGAGCTCGTGAGCAATGACTGATGATCGTGTTGGCCGTGGAGATCGACGAGTCGGCTCCCCACCTCTGAGAGTTCGGCGATCGTTGCAAGACTGCCGTCGATGTAGCCACGAGATCGACCTTTGGCTGGCAGGACCCGACGAACAATGCAGTCACGATCGCCAAGATCAAAGCGACCTTCAACCACCGCTTCGTCGGCACCGGGACGAACCATGGAGGTCTCGGCCTTCCCGCCCACCAATAATTCGATGGCGGTGACGACAAGTGTCTTACCTGCACCGGTCTCACCCGTCACCGCGGTCATACCCGGGGCAAACACGAGCGAAAGTTCTTCGATCACACCAAGGTTGCAGACTCGAAGTTCGCTCAGCATTGGGTCGACCCTCGCCTATCGATCGGACAGACCGAACTTGGCCTTGAGGATGGCGTGGAAATCGCGAGGTCCGGAAAGTACGAGTCGGGCGACATGGTTCGATGCACGACAGCGGACGATGTCGCCTGGTTGCAGATCGCCGAGATGTCGGCCATCGACGACGAGCGCCGCTTCGCGGTTACCTGAAACCGTGAGACAAACATCGGAATCGTCATCGAGAATAAGGGTGCGATCGAACAGCATGTGCGGGGACACCGGAGTGAGCAGCAACGCGCGATGCGTCGGCTCGACGATTGGTCCACGGGCAGAAAAGGCATAGGCCGTTGAACCAGTGGCTGTTGCGACAATAAGACCATCTGCCGCGTACGGGGTGAAGTACGCGCCATCGAGGGCAACATCGAGTCGGATGGTGTGCCCCGCCGCCGTCTTTTCAAGAACGGCTTCGTTGAGCGCGAGAACTGCGGTTTCCGTTACTCCACCCGAGGGTGCCTCGATTTCAATGTCGAGAAGCATTCGTTCTTCGATGAGATGCTCGCCAGCAAGAACCCGCTCGAGCGCAGAACGCAGTCCATCGGGTTCGATGTCGGTGAGATAGCCAAGTGTTCCGAGATTTACACCCAGCACCGGAACCTCGTGCCGAGCGACGAGTGCGACAGTTCGAAGCATCGTGCCGTCGCCTCCGAGGCTGACAGCAAGGTCGAGGCCTTGGACAAGTTCGGCATCGGAGACGCCGAGATCAGGGCGACCTAGAAGCGCTGCATCTTCGACTGGAAGCACCACGCGGTGCCCGTCGTTAACGAGCCATCCAATGGTGTCGAGCGCGACGGATGCCGCTTCCTCTCGGAGTGGATGCACGACAAAT
>CAIKHC010000218.1 GCA_903827085.1 uncultured Candidatus Nemicrothrix sp.
GCAACTTGGCAGGTACGCCGAGCGCCATCATGCCGGTCGGCACTTCCATCCGATTCGGCACTACGGCGTTTGAACCCACGAGCGAACCAGAACGAACAATCGCTTCATGAAGCACAACCGAACCGTTACCGACAAGTGAATTGCTTTCGATTGTGCAGCCCTCGAGATGAACGATGTGGCCAATCACACAATCGTCGCCAACAACCGTTGGTCGTGTCGGGATGCAGTGAATAACAGTTCCGTCTTGAATCGACGTGCGCTCACCGATTCGGATACCACCGTTATCTCCTCGCAACACAGCGCATGGCCAAATCGTGCTGTCGGCACCAATCGTGACGTCGCCAATGACCACAGCCTCGGGATGCACCCACGCGTCGGGATGAATTTCGGGAACCATGTCGCCCAGCGCGTAAATGGCCATGACTTAGAACGCCACCCGGCCGTAGCCGCCGCGGAAGAAAACAAGTGCTCCGCCTTCATGCTTCACGTCGAGATCGGTCACAGCGCAAACGATGATGTCGTGATCGCCGCCGTCGAGGACTGAGTGAAGATCACAGTCGATGTAGGCAAGCACTCCGTTGATGAGCGGTGCGCCATTGCCCGAATGCTTCCAGCCAATCTCGGAGAACTTGTCGTCTGCCTTTGAACCGAAGACTCGGCTCACATCTTCCTGATCGTCAGCGAGGATGTTGACGCAGAACTTTCCAGCACTGCGCAACTTGCCCCAGCTGGCCGAAGTTTTTGTCGCACTGAACAGCACCAGCGCTGGGTCAAGGGACAACGACGTAAATGAACCGATGGCCATACCTGCTGGGCCTTCGTCGGTCATCGCCGTAACGACCGCAACACCAGTAGGGAAATGCCCAAGAACCTGCCGGTACTTGGCGCTATCGAATGCGGTGGTTTCAGAATTCTCGCTCACAAGGGCGAGATCCTAGGCGAGGGTGATGCTGAGACCCTCGAACGCTGCAACGATCGAATCGACACCCATTGTGCGACCGGTTTCTCGCGCTCCGGCAAGGAGCTGATCGAGGGTTTCGTCGTCGTGCGAGGGGTCATGATGAAACAGAACCAACTGTCCGACTTCAGCTGCCGCAGCAACACGTACGGCGTAACCAACAGTGCAGTGGCCCCAGGTTGGCTTACACGCGAATTCTTCGGGCGTGTACTGCGCGTCGTGGATGAGAACATCGACGCCTCGACAAAGTTCAAGTACTCCAGGCTCGACGGAAACTCCGTCAGCGGGTTGCTGATGATCGCTCACATACGCCACCGAGAAACCATCTCGTTCAACTCGATATCCGAACGTGGTGTCTGTGTGTGGAACCTCGAGGGCAGTCACTTTTGCCCCTGCGATTTCGTGAACACCTTCGGTGAGGGTGAAGAACGAAACGTCGCCGGGAAGATCTTGGCGAGTAACCGGGAAAAACGGTGGACGCATCAGGTCGTCGAATGCGTCGGCGAATGCGACACCGTCATGGTCTGGCCCGTAGACCGAAAGTGTCGAACCGGGTACCAGCAGCGGCTGACAGAAAGGAAGCCCTTGGACGTGATCCCAGTGAAGGTGGGTCACGAGTGCGTGCGCATGTAACTGTGCTCCTGCACCTTGGTCGGCCCCGAAATAGCGAAGCCCAGTTCCGAGGTCGAGCAGGATCGGATCGGCATCTGCGCTGCGCAGTACAACGCTCGCGGTATTGCCCCCGTATCGAGACGTGCTTTCACCAGCACATGGCGTCGACCCCCGAACTCCGTAAAACGTGATCTCCACTGTCCACCTCCTCCCCGAGTACCAATGGATGGCGAACGCTAGGACAAGGGCCTATCGATGTGAAGGGGAAGTGACATGTCTCACACCTCTGCCTGAATCTCGCTACCTTCGCATCATGCAGATCGACTCCATCAGCGTTCCCACCAGCGAACTCACCTACGGCTGTCTCACCGCCGGCGATTCCGGCCCACTCGCCCTTTGCCTCCACGGGTTTCCCGATACCGCTCATGGTTGGCGCTATCTCCTTCCCGCCCTTGCTGATGCCGGATACCGGGCTGTCGCTCCGTTCATGCGGGGTTACGCGCCCACGTCAATCCCCGCTGATGGCCAGTACCACGTCGCCACGCTTGCCCGCGATGCCACGGTTCTTCACGAAGCACTTGGCGGAGACAGCGATGCGGTGATCATCGGCCACGACTGGGGCGCACTCGCAACCTACGGCGCAGCGTCCTTTGCGCCTGATCGTTGGCGACGAGTTGTCACCGCAGCAGTCCCGCCTGCTTCGTCGATGGCGTCGGCGATGATGACCTACGACCAACTCAAACGATCGTGGTACATGTTTTTCTTTCAAGTCGGTCTTTCCGACTTTGTCGTCTCAATGAACGATCTTGAATTCATCGAGCGGCTGTGGGCTGATTGGTCGCCTGGCCACGACGCAACGATTGACATGCAGCACATTCGCGATTCAATCGAAAGCCCAGAACATCTCACTGCAGCTCTCGGCTACTACCGCGCAACATGGGGCACCGAACCTGTGTCGGCTGCCTACCAAGAAATTCAAGCCGTGCTCGGCACACCGCCTCCGCAACCAACGCTCTACATCCACGGCCGTAACGACGGATGTGTTGGCGTGGAGTTCGCAGAAAACGCTGCTGCCGGACTAAGTGACGGTTCACGCGCAGCAATCATCGAAGGTGCAGGGCACTTCACTCAGGTGGAGAAACCAGAGGAATTCAATCGCCTCGTGTTGGATTTCATTAAGCCCTGAATTCAGGGAAGCGATAAGGCACCATCGCAGCCTGCGATCGCTAGGCCATCGCGAACAAGAGAATCGGCAGCGCGTACCGCTTCGAGGTCGCCACCGTCTCGTTCATTCCAACCACACGCGTCGCGGAACTGTTCTGGTGCTACTTCAACGCCTGTTCGCAGAACATCAAGTAGTCGCGCGCGGCCTTCTCGAAACGAACCGATGAATTTCGATTGACTCTTACTCACGGCCGCAGAACCGATAGCGGGGTCGGGCTCAAGCGATCCCCCGCGAAACCACGAACACGTCATTGAGGTCGGGCACACCTCGCATTGCGGCGAGCGCTTTGTGCATATGAGTGCTCCGAGGTCAAGCAAACCCTGGTTCCACGACCAACCCATCCCAACCGGAACGATGTCGTCGGCAAATGTCTGAGCAACACGTGCGGTGAGCCGTTCACCGCGTTGGCGAGCAAGGATGCGACCGACATTGGTATCGACGACAGCAACATCTCGTTCGTAGGCAAAGGCAAGCACCGCACGAGCGGTATACGGACCGAGCCCCGGCAACGCGAGGAGCGCATCGAGATCGTCGGGAACTACTCCCCCATGTTGGGCAACAACAGCGACCGCAGTGCGATGAAGATTCACTGCACGACGGTTATAACCAAGACCTGCCCACTCAGTAACGACGTCGCCAACGGAAGCCTGCGCGCAAACCGCGGGCGTAGGGAATCGCTCGAGGAACTGATGCCAACGCGGTGCAACTCGCGCCACCTGTGTTTGCTGGAGCATCAATTCCGAAACAAGTACCGCCCACGGGTCGCGTGTTTGCCGCCACGGCAGCTCGTCGCGACGGCCAGCAGACCACGCAAGCACCGCCTCGACGTCAGGCGATCCGAGCACGAATCAGTCTTCTGAGAAAACGTCTTCGCCGTAGGGAAGGCCACGGGTCGGAGCGAACTCGCGCTTCCACACCATGACGCGGCGGCGGAACTCGCACACCTCTTCCGAACGCTGGTTGATCCCCTTGGTTTCGACGGTCACGATGCCGCGCTTGCCATCAGAGGTTTCCTTCTTCGCCAGCACCTTCGTGACGGCGTAGATCGTGTCGCCGTGGAACGTGGGCTTGGCATGCTTCAGAGATTCAACTTCGAGGTTCGCGATTGCCGCGCCGCTCACATCGGGAACGCTCATACCCAGAACAAGTGAGTACACGAGGTTGCCCACCACAAGAGCCTGGCCCATTGGAGATTCATTCTCGGCAAACCAGTTGTTGGTATGCGTTGGGTGATGATTCATGGTGATCATGCAGAAGAGGTGGTCGTCGGCCTCGGTGATGGTCTTCCCTGGCCAGTGGCGATACACGTCGTCGATCTCGAAATCTTCGAAGTGGCGGCCAAAGGGGCGGTCATAAACAGTCACGGCATTTCTCCTCTACAGACGACGCCGATGAGCCTAGGAGTTTCCGCTACTAGATTCGACCCAAATCCAGGGGGAACCATGACCGATCTTCTCATCACAGGCGGAACAATCGTCGACGGAACTGGTGCGGCCGCGTACAAAGCCGATGTTCGTGTTCGAAACGGTGTCATCGCCGAGATCGGCCCAGACCTCGTAGCCGACGGTGAAACCCTGCTCGATGCCAGCGGCTCCTACGTTGCTCCAGGCATCATCGACACACACACTCACCTCGACGGTGCGATGTGGTGGAACCCCGAACTTGACCCGCTTCCTGCTTATGGCAACACCTCGATGGTGTTCGGTAACTGCGGAAACTCCATCGCTCCGCTCAAGGGCGACCAGCGAGACGAAATCGTCGACCTGTTGTGTTTCCTCGAAGATCTCCCGCGTAAAGCGTTTGAACAAGAGATCCCATGGTCGTGGCAGTCATGGCCCGAGTACATGGATGCACTTCGCACCCAGCCAACCTCGGTGCACGTCGCTGGCTACCTCGGCCATCTCGCTCTGCGCACCTGGGTCATGGGCCCCGACGCGTGGACGCGCGCTGCCGCCGCCGAAGAAATCACCGAGATGTGCGCTGTCCTTGACGAAGGTCTTGCCGCCGGCGCACTCGGCCTCAGCATCAACCACTTCGATCGGGACCGAGCTCTTCGCCTTGTTCCTGGTTACTTCGCTGACGATGCCGAGTATCTCGCTCTGTTCCGAGTCGTTGCCGACCACAAGCCAGCAACGGTGCAGATGATCACGCGTTTCAACGATCCTGAACTCTCCATCTCCGACGCAGAGCGATTTGGCGAACTCGTCCGCGAAAGTGGCGTGCGTGCTCAGTACACAGGCATTCCCTTCAACGAACGCGACGATGATCGACGCGACGAGTGGTGGGCACTTCACGATCGCTTGCAATCAGCGGGTGCCGACATGTGGCCCATGGTCAACTGCAAGCCGCTTGCACCGTTCTTTGGATTCGAAAGTTCATTGGTGTTCCAACGCGTTCCTGCATGGAACGAAGTCATTAACGGACCAACCGAACTCAAGCTCTCCACGCTTGGCGATCCCGCATGGCGCGATCAGGCCCGCACCGATTGGGACAACCGCACACGTTCAAGCCTCTCGCGCATCGATCGCCCCGCCGAGATGATTCTCACCATCTCCGAAACCGGCGCCGGGCCACTTGGAATTTCACTCCAAGATCTTTCCGACCAAACCGGTCTGCATATTTCTGATGCACTCGCCGACTGGGTCATTGCGAACGGCCTTGCTTCACAAATGATGGGCATTCCCGAACGCCTCAGCGAGGCCGATGTGGTGAAAGCGCTCCGCGACCCGCACATGGTTTTCAACATCAATGACAGCGGTGCGCACTTGCAGTTGTTTTCCGCCGCTGGCGAGCACCTGTACATGCTCACTCACTACGTGCGCGATGCCGGACTCATCACGATCGAAGAAGGCGTTCACGCCCTCACCGGACGAACCGCAGACTTCTTCGGCCTCACCGACCGTGGCGTGATCGCTACGGGCAAAGTTGCCGACATCGTCGTTTTTCGCCTCGAAGAACTTGAGTTGCGCCCCGAAGAACGGGCCTACGACGTTCCCCATGGCACTTGGCGATTCACGCGAGCTCCTGCAGGCTTCCGAGCCACCATCACCGCCGGTGTTCCCACTTGGATCAACGGGGCCAGCACCGGTGCTCGTCCCGGTCAGGTACTGCAGCCAATTCCTTCCTGAGCCTGATGAGAACGCCAAGGTGACCGATGGGTAACCTTCGGCCCATGACTGCTCCGGATCTCACCACTGCCGCTTCCGTCATCGACCTCGCCCACGGGGTGGTCGACGCCGGCATCCGCCACATCGCCGCCACTGGTGGGCCCGATGTGAACCAGGTCGTCGCCTACGACATCGCTCACGCAGCGTCAGCGGTTGAAACCGGTCGGGCCATGCTCGTTTACGGAACCAAAGGCGAACTCGAAGCGAAAATCGCGTGCGCCTACATCGCCGATGCAGTGGGCGAGCTCATTCCCAAGTTGTTCGGCCGTGAAGCCGACTGGAATATCGCCCCTGGCGTACTCGACGGCACCCGCGAGTTTCTTGCAACGTTCCGCGCTCCGGAATTCCTCGCTTCGCTCGCCGATACTCCCGGGCCTCGCCACCTCGAGAGCGATTTCGAAATGGTGCAGGACACCTTCCGACGATTCGCCAACGAAAAAATTGCACCCGTCGCAGAACATATTCATCGCGAAAACTTGGATATCCCCGAAGACCTGATTCAGGGTCTGGCCGAACTCGGTGGGTTCGGACTTTCGGTACCAGTTGAATACGACGGGTACAGCGAAGGCGGCGAGAGCGAGTACATGGGCATGGTTGTAGCCACTGAGGAACTCGCAAAGGTGTCCCTCGGAGCCGGCGGTTCACTCATCACGCGTCCTGAAATTCTCACTCGTGCCCTTTTGGCTGGCGGAACTGAAGCGCAACGGCGCGAGTGGCTCCCAAAGTTGGCCTCGGCTGAAGTTATGGCTGCTGTAGCTGTCACCGAACCCGATTACGGATCCGACGTTGCCGGCGTGAAGGCCACCGCTACGCCCACTGAAGGCGGTTGGCTCATCAACGGCGTGAAGACCTGGTGCACCTTTGGCGCTCGGGCCGATGCGCTCATGCTTCTCGCTCGTACCAACACCGATAAGTCACTCACGCACAAAGCACTCACGATGTTCGTGGTGCCCAAGCCCCGCGGCGAAGGTCACGGTTTCGCGTTTGTTCAGGAAGCCGGCACCGATGGCGGAGCACCCGGCGGCGGAAAGATGGAAGGCCGAGCAATCGACACCATCGGCTACCGCGGCATGCACTCCTACGAAATCGCGTTCGACAACTGGTTTGTCTCCGAAGCGAATCAGGTCGGTGGCGATGAAGGCCTCGGCAAGGGTTTCTATTACCAAATGGCCGGTTTCGAAAATGGTCGTTTGCAGACGGCCGCTCGTGCGGTTGGCGTCATGCAAGCCGCATACGAAGATGCTCACCAGTACGCGCTCGACCGAGTCGTCTTTGGTCAGCCCATCGCCGAATACCAACTCACCCAGGCCAAGCTCGGCCGCATGGTGGTTCTCACTCAGGCTGCACGTCAGTTCTCCTACGAGGTAGCCAAGATGATGGCGAACGGCGGAGGAATCCTCGAAGCTTCAATGGTGAAGGCCTACGTGTGCAAGGCCGCTGAATGGGTCACGCGTGAAGCGATGCAGATCCACGGTGGCTTCGGTTATGCCGAGGAATACAGCGTCAGTCGCTACTTCGTCGACGCACGCGTGCTGTCCATTTTCGAAGGCGCCGACGAAACGTTGTGCCTCAAGGTCATCGCTCGCCGCATGCTTGATGCAGTGAAGTAAGCCTCTAACTCTCGTCGTTAACCAAGCGCCGCGATTGCGTCGGCAACGGCGAGGATTCGCAGTGCATTGTCGACGTGCAGGTTTTCAATCATGCGGCCGTCGACGGTGACGACGCCGCGTCCTTCGGCCTGCGCCTCATTGAATGCAGCGATCACCTTGCGGGAATGTTCGATCTCGTCTTCGGACGGAGCAAACACCTCGTTACACGGTTCCACCTGGCTCGGATGGATGAGCGTCTTGCCGTCAAACCCGAACTGCTTACCCTGGAGTGCTTCGGCACGGAAGCCTTCGTCGTCTTTGATGTCGTTGTAGACACCATCAAGGATGACCTTGCCGGCCAAACGAGCCGCCATAAGGCACTTCTGTAATCCAAACTGCAGTGGAGCGCGGCCCGGGACGTGCTCGGCGTACAGCTCTTTGGCGAGATCGTTGGTTCCCATCACCAATACTGTGAGCCGATCAGATGCGGTCGCAATTGATTCAGCATTGAGAATTGCCACCGGCGTTTCGAGCATCGCCCACAACTTGGTGTGAGCTGGCGCACCGGCGGCCTCAAAGGAAGCGACCAGTTGGGCAACTTCTTCGGCCGAGTTCACCTTCGGAACAACGATCGCATTGGGGCCGGCTGCAGATACCGCGGCGATGTCGTCGGCGTGCCACTGCGTACCGATTCCGTTAATGCGGATCGCGATTTCCTTAGCGCCATATTCACCACTCGACGCGGCTGCACAAACACGAACACGCGCTTCGGTTTTGGCGTCGGGCGCCACGGCATCTTCAAGGTCAAGGATCAGCGCATCGGCAGGAATGCCTTTGGCTTTTTCGAGAGCCCGCTCATTTGCGCCGGGCATGTAGAGAACAGAACGACGGGGACGCAGCGCTTCACTCATATCGTCGTTCCTCAAAGTCCGTAGGCGGCAGCGAGTTCGGCATCGTCAGCAGCAAGCGAGGTCGCGAGTTCGACCATGACCCGACATTGCTTCACCGACGCGTCGTCTTCCATCTTCCCGTCGAGCATGATGGCTCCGGTTCCGTCGCCCATTGCTTCGATGACACGACGAGCGTGTGCGACGTCGGCCGGATCGGGACTAAAGACGCGCTTGGCGATTGCGATCTGCACTGGGTGAAGGCTCCATGCGCCAACGCAGCCAAGAAGGAATGCATTGCGGAACTGGTCTTCACACGCAACAACATCGGCGATGTCGCCGAACGGGCCATAGAACGGAAGAATGCCGTTGGCCACGCACGCATCGACCATGCGAGCAAGCGTGTAGTGCCAGAGGTCTTGCTGGTAAATCGTTCGATCGCCTTCGATGTTTCCGTCGACCGGATCTTGACGAACCAAATACCCCGGATGACCGCCGCCAACACGCGTGGTCTTCATGCGTCGATTGGCCGCCAAGTCTGCCGGGCCAAGGGAAAGTCCCTGCATACGCGGGCTGGCTCCGCAGATCTCTTCGACGTTGGCAACGCCACGAGCGGTCTCAAGAATTGCGTGCACGAGGATCGGGCGATCCAACTTTGCTTTCGCCTCAAGTTGTGCCAGCAGACGATCGACATAGTGAATGTCTTCAGGTCCCTCGACCTTCGGGATCATGATGACGTCGAGCTTGTCGCCGATCTCGGTGACCGCCGTAACGATGTCGTCGAGGCCCCACGGGGAATCGAGCGAGTTCACACGAGTCCAGAACTGCGTCTTTCCGAACTCAATGGTCTTTCCGACGTTCACCAGACCAGCGCGCGCTGCTTCTTTGTCCGTAGCCGGAACGCCATCTTCAAGATTGCCAAGCAACACGTCGACGGTCGGGACGATCGATGGAAGCTTGCTCACCATCTTCTCGTTGGAAGGCGGGAAGAAATGAATCATGCGGGCGGGCTTGACCGGAATCTCGCGCACCGGCTCGGGGGCACCCACGGCAAGGGGGCGGAAGAAGTCCTTGGGATTTCGCATCCCCTGAAACTATCGGCCGCCGGCCCCTGGCAGAGCCGTTGGTTGAGCAGATTCCTTCACCATGAAGCCGCTTCGGCCCTGAAGCTGGAAGGAATCGACCAAACCGAGGATTCGACGTACCGCATCTTCGGTGCCGACACCGGAGGAATGAATATTCGAGACGAGGTTCCGCTGCGCATCGGTGTCGCCATTTCTGGGACGGTGGGCCATGTAGGCAGAAAGGCTTTCCGCAGTCGCAAGCCCGGGACGCTCCCCAATGAGCAGGATGACATTCTGCGCGTCAAGGGCCTCGCCGATGTCGTTCATGACCCCAACGCGGCAATAGCGGACAAAGAACGGACGACCTACCGACCAACCGCGAGCCGACGCGTGATCAATGAGCGGACCGAGTAACGACGGGACCTGCGCGCGCACCGCCAGCGGGGAGAGACCGTCTCCAATCACAAACTGCACATCGACCCCGGACGGACAGTTCTCGCGCAAAGATTCAGCAACACCGATTGCAAGGCGACGACCTTTGTCTGGCCGGGCCAAGTACTCCTCGTGAGAGTCAACTTCAGTCGCAACCTCAAAAAGATCGAAGCGCTCGACGAGTTCATTCATCGGTGGCTCGGCAAGTGAGAGCGATGCTTCAAGAGCATCTTTCGCAAAAGCGTGATCGGCGCGGAGTTGCAGTTGCGTAGAGGTCCGATACGCCGTTCCGGTTCGACCAATGAACAAGCGTGCGGGTGTGACTTCAGAAACATTGTCGCCTGCGTCGACCGCCCGTTGGATCGGGCTGGGAAGGTTGTCGCTCATAGACCCAACTCCTTCAAGGAATCGGTGAACGCCAGCAGCGAATCAGGACCAGTCGCCGCGAGTTCCGACAACTTCCCATCTTTATAAATTCCGGTTTGCTCAAGCCACTCTTCGAACTCGGGAGCGGGACGTGCCCCGACGAGTTCACGAACTCCAGCAGCATCGTGGTAGCTGGTGGACTGATAGTTGAGCATCACGTCATCAGAACCAGGTACGCCCATCACGAAGTTGCAGCCTGCAGTAGCAAGAAGGACA
>CAIKHC010000219.1 GCA_903827085.1 uncultured Candidatus Nemicrothrix sp.
ACCAGGCGTGCGCATCGTCGTGGCGACCACTGTTCCGTCGAGTCGAATCTCGAGCGGCTCTTCGACAATCAGTTCTTCGGGACGCCGACCCTCGTCGATACTTCCGCCGTCGCTGAAGCGCCGGGCAAGAACGCTCTCTGATCGGCGACGAGTCATAGGTGACACGGTACCCGCACGCGAAACGAGCGCCCCGAAGGGCGCCCGTTTCCAAACTGTGAACCGTCAGAGGATCAGAAGTCGCCCATGTCCGGCATGCCGCCGCCAGCGCCCTCAGGCTTGTCGGCGATGACAGCTTCGGTCGTGAGGAATAGCGCTGCGATCGAAGCTGCGTTCTGCAGTGCCGAGCGAGTCACCTTGGCTGCATCGATGATGCCGGCCTTCACGAGGTCCTCGTAGTCGCCAGTTGCGGCGTTGAGACCCTCGGAAGCGCCCTTCATCGAAAGAACCTTGGCCACAACAACGCCGCCTTCAAGGCCTGCATTGGTTGCGATCTGCTTGATGGGTTCTTCGAGTGCGTGGGCAACGATGCGGGCACCGGTTGCTTCGTCGGGGTCGAGGGTCTTGGCGAGCTCAAGCACCTTGGACTGAATACGAAGCAGCGTGACGCCACCACCGGCAACGACACCTTCTTCGATCGCGGCCTTGGTGGTGCTGACTGCGTCTTCGATGCGGTGCTTCTTTTCCTTGAGTTCAACCTCGGTGGCTGCGCCAACCTTGAGAACGGCAACGCCGCCCGAAAGCTTGGCCAGACGTTCCTGCAACTTCTCGCGGTCGTAGTCGGAATCGGTGCGATCGATTTCGGCCTTGATCTGCGCAATGCGTGCGTTGATGTCGGCCTCGCCGCCAGCGCCTTCGATGACGGTGGTTTCGTCCTTCGAGATCACGATCTTGCGAGCTTCACCAAGAAGATCGATTGTGGCGTTCTCAACCTTGAGGCCGATGTCTTCAGTAATGACCTGACCACCGGTGAGGATTGCGATGTCCTGCATCATTGCCTTGCGGCGATCGCCGAAGCCAGGAGCCTTAACGGCAACTGAGTTGAAGGTGCCACGGATCTTGTTCACAACGAGTGTGGCAAGTGCTTCGCCTTCGATGTCTTCAGCAATGATCACAAGCGGACGCGAAGACTGCATGACCTTTTCAAGAACTGGCACAAGGTCACGAACAGCAGTGATCTTCGAACCCACGAACAGGATGTAGGGGTTCTCAAGCACAGCTTCCATGCGATCGGTGTCGGTCACGAAGTAGGGCGAGATGTAGCCCTTGTCGAAGCGCATGCCTTCAACAAGATCCATTTCCATACCGAAGGTGTTGGATTCTTCGACGGTGATAACGCCGTCCTTGCCAACCTTGTCGATGGCTTCAGCGATCATCGAACCAATTTCTGGATCGGCGGCGGAGATACCAGCAACCTGTGCGATCTGGCTTTTGTCGTCAACCTCAACAGCGACGGCGTGGATGCCCTCGACAGCTGCGGCAACGGCAGCTTCGATGCCCCTCTTCAGAGACATCGGGTTGGCGCCTGCGGCAACGTTGCGCAGACCAGCGCCGACCATCGACCACGCAAGAACAGTGGCGGTGGTGGTGCCGTCACCGGCAACGCTGTCGGTCCTCTTGGCAACCTCTTTGACCAGTTCGGCGCCGATGCGCTCGAAGGGATCTTCGAGTTCGATTTCCTTGGCGATCGACACACCGTCATTGGTGATGGTGGGAGCGCCCCACTTCTTGTCGAGCACCACGTTGCGACCCTTCGGGCCGAGGGTGACGCGCACCGCGTCGGCGAGCTGGTTCATGCCGCGTTCAAGACCACGTCGTGCGGTCTCGTCGAATTCGATGATCTTGGCCATCGTTGATTCCTCTCCGGTTGCTGAATCGGCCCAACGGAAGTGGGCCAAGGGGGTTCTCTGCCGGACTGCCCGCGCGCTGGCGTTAGCACTCTCGGTTAGAGACTGCTAACAGGAAACCACCGTCAGGCCTGAATCGCAACCTGAGAGGAAAGAATCCCGGCCAGGACCGGGAAATGGCTCGGGGACTCAGGCCCCGCCGGCCACAGCCTGCATGATCGAAACCGTGACGCCATCGGGCACGACCGTGTCGAGGCCTTCCATAAAGCGGACATCGTCGTCGTCGACAAACACGTTGACGTAGCGCACGAGGCTGCCATCGTCAGAAAGAAGCTTCTCGGAAAAGCCCGGATAGGCAGCATCGAGGCTGGCCAGGACCTGCGCAACCGTGGCGCCCTCGACCGACACGGTCGACTCACCAGATGTCAGTGGACGGAAGACGGGGGGAACTCGGACGGTAACGCTCATGACAGAAACCTCGGACGTCGGTATCGAACGGGGCCAATCCTAGCGACCGGTCGCCATGTGGCACCTATTGGCCACAGTTCTAACTCGGCCTTGCCCCCGGGGCCTGTCTCGCCAACGATGGAGAGGTGACCTCCACCCGCACCCACGTCGCCAGCGCGTTCGACCTCGATGAACTCGTCGGAGTCAAAGGCGCCACCACGGTGTCGGTGTGTATCCCCGCCCGGAACGAAGAGGCCACGGTTGGGCAGATCGTCGAACGCATTCGCACGAAGTTGATCGACACTCGCCCGCTCGTCGACGAGATCATCGTGGTCGACGACCACTCCACCGATCGAACAGCCGAGGAAGCACATTCGGCCGGCGCAACCGTGGTTGATGCATCGCAGGTGTTAGTTGAGTTCGGGCGCGGTCACGGCAAAGGCGAAGCGTTGTGGAAGTCGCTCTATGCATCGAGCGGCGACATTGTCGTGTGGTGCGATGCCGACGTTCGCGACTTCAGTACGCGTTTCATTTCCGGAATGCTCGGCCCGCTCCTCACCGATTCGTCAATCGGTTTTGTGAAGGGCTTCTACGAACGACCAGTCGACGGCCACGTTCGCGGCGGCGGACGAGTCACCGAACTTGTTGCCCGCCCACTTCTCACTATGTGCTTTCCCGAACTTGGCGAAATCGTGCAACCACTTTCGGGTGAATACGGTGGTCGCCGCGCAGTACTCGAGCAATTGCCCTTCGTCGAGGGATACGGCGTCGACATCGCAATGCTGATCGACATCGTGAACCGGTTTGGCGCCGAAACCATTGCGCAGGTTGATCTTGGCGAACGCATCCATCGCAACCGACCACTGCACGAACTTTCGCCAATGGCTGCGCAGGTCATGCAAGCTGCGATGCGTCGTATTCAGCCTGGACTTGTTCCCGATGCCTTCACGCTGAGTCCCCCCGATCTCGATGCGCACGAAATTTCCTACGCCGAACGTCCAGCACTTGCGACTCTTGAGTCCTACCGCCAACTGCACCCGCGGCTCGCAGACTGATTCCGGCCGTCACTGCAACAGGATTTGGCGTACGTTTCGCCAATGGATTTCGGAATCATCTTCGCAAACACTGGCGCCTACACGACTCCTGAAGGCGCCATCACAATGGGTCAGTGCGCAGAAGCCAACGGCTTCGAAAGTGTCTGGACGGTTGAACACCCCGCCATCCCAAAGGGATACGAAAGCGAGTACCCCTACTCACGTGACGGCAAGATGCCCGGCGACGAAACCGCGCCCGTGCCCGATCCGCTCGTATGGCTCACGTGGGTTGGCGCACATACGACGACTCTGAAGTTGGCAACTGGCGTCATGATCCTGCCGCTGCGCAATCCCGTTGTGTTTGCGAAGGAATGCGCAACGCTCGACATGCTCACCGGCGGACGTTTCATCCTTGGTGTTGGTGTCGGCTGGTTGCATGAGGAATTCGACGCGATTGGCGTGGACTGGGACGACCGCGGCGCACACACCGACGATTCCATTCACGCGCTGCGCGCACTATGGAACAACGAGGTCGCGAACTACCAAGGAACTCACAGTTCGTTCAGCGACATCTATTCGTTTCCCAAACCGGCAAACGGAACGATCCCTGTAGTCGTTGGTGGACATTCAAAGCCTGCGGCCCGAAGAGCAGGACGATTCGGCGATGGCTTCTTCCCCGCCGATCCGCGCAAGCTGCCCGAACTTCTTCCCGTCATGCGCGCTGCGGCAGAAGAGGCTGGCCGTGATCCCAACACCATCGAGATCACGAGCGGCGGGGCACCCACGGTTGAAATCATCAAGATGCTCGCCGACCTTGGCGTCACCCGAATGTTGGTTCCGCCGCTGGCAATGCACCCAGCGAAACTGCCAGAAGCAATGGGCAAATTCGCCGACGATGTGATTTCGAAGTTCTAACTGATTCGTTCTCAGTGCCCGACAAACTCGAGTGCAACTTCGATAGCGCACTCAATCGGATCTTCCATCGAACGATCAACGCCGAATCTCTCGGTGAGAGATACCACCGAGAAGCCTTTCGGGAACGCCGGCAAAGGTTCAATCACCTCGCCGACTATCGCCACACACGGAACATCAAGTTCCGCGCACAGCGCGGCGACACCGCCAACGACTTTTCCGTCGAACGACTCGTCATCAAGGAATCCTTCGCCGGTGATGACGAGGTCAGCGCCTTCAATCAGTTCATCGAGTCCGACTTCATCAGCAACGAACTCAAAACCGCTGACGAGCTTGGCCCCAACGGTGAGCAATCCACCAGCAAGTCCACCCGCTGCACCCGCACCTTCAACTTCGGTGACGTCGACACCGGATTCCATCTTGAACACCTGTGCCAGACGCTCAAGCCGACGGCGAAGCAGTGCAACCTGCGAAGGCGATGCACCTTTCTGCGGAGCAAAAACTTCTGCAGCATCGACGAACGTTGTGCGCACATCACACGCGACAGAAAGATCAATGCCGCGAAACTTTTGCGCTGGATGCATGGCCTTCAAGGCGCCGAGTCCCCCATCGGTCGTTGCCGAACCACCGACACCAACAACGATGCGACGCGCTCCCGCTTCGACCGCGCTCAGAAGTAGTTCGCCAACCCCGCGTGTCGTCGCTTCAATCGCATCGTTTTCTTCGGCACCGCCGGCAAGAACCAGACCCGAGGCGGCGGCCATTTCAATGACTGCTGTTCCCTTTGCCAGTCGCCACCCCGCGTCGACCGGATCTCCAAGAGGCCCGGTCACGGTCGTTGAGCGATTGGCACCGCCAAGAACATCGAGGAATCCTTCGCCCCCGTCGGCCATCGGACAGATCTCGACCTCGTGGCCGGCCCCGGCCAGCGCGGCTCCGATCGCAGACGCGAGAGCGGACGCGGTTGTCGTTCCTTTGAACTTGTCTGGAGCTACAACGACCCGCATCTCTCAAGTGAAGCAGGGATCGCGAACCGGCGAATCCTCAGTTGCGCTAGCTGCTGGAGCCGAGATCGGCGCCAGCCATAACGAGAACCGTTGCGCCGG
>CAIKHC010000220.1 GCA_903827085.1 uncultured Candidatus Nemicrothrix sp.
AGTCACCGCACGCATTGGCGGGAACGGTTGATCAGTTGTGCGAAACGATCATCGAACGTCGAGAACGCTGGGGCTTGTCGTACATCACCGTTGGCGCCGACGCAGTCGAATCGTTTGCGCCGATTGTTGAGAGGCTCGCAGGCACCTGATCACCATCGACTGCGACGTACAGCAACGAGCGGCGCGAGCGGTTGTTGTTTCTCCCTAGCCGAGCTTGCGGCGCGTCGACATTTGCCACAACACCGCGCCCAGTGCCAGGAATGTCAGGGCCCAGAGCATCAGTGCAAGAGATGACGAACCGGTCGAGGGAAGTTGAGCGCCACCTGCTCCCGCATCCGCACCTGTACCTTCACCTTCACCTGCCGAGACTTCATCGACAACATCAAGTGCAAGCGAACCGCTTGAGGCAGAAGCATTTCCTGCCTCATCAGTAATCGATGCAGTCAGGTTCCACAGACCTGGCGCGAGCGGCTGCAGGAGACAGTTGGACTGTGTTCCCGCCACGTACGTGCAGGTGATCGACAACCCTCCGCTTTGTCCACTTATGACAACCACGGATCCCGATGGGACGTTTGGAACAGTGACTCGACCACTTTCCGGACCAGTACTTTGCGGCGTCGATGGAGCCGCAGGAGCAGCCGTATCGATTGCGATCGACAGACTTGCTCCGGCCTGAGAAACGTTGCCTGCGGGATCCGTCATCGAGGTCCCGACTGTCCACGTGCCATCACTCAATGTGCCGAGATCACAAGTCGAAACTGATGGCGACGCAACGTACGAGCACGACACCGACGGAGAACCGTTCTTCGACGCTGTGATCGTCACCAACGTTCCATTCGCAGCCACACCCCCAGACAACGTCGGCGTGTTATCCGAGGTCGCGTTGTCCGTGGACGACGAACCTGAATCACTCGCCTCAACCAAATCCGGCGCTGCGGGGGCTGCTGGCGCAGCAGTGTCAATTGTCAACGCAAGTGAGTTCGTGAGGCCAGCGTTACCCGCTGAATCGACGATTGAGCCTGAAATAGTCCAGTCGCCGTCGACAAGACTCCCAAGATCACACGATGTCGTCGCTCCCACTGTGTAGGTGCAGGCCACGTCGGCGGACCCCGACTTTGATGCGGTGATCGTCACCACGTCTCCGGCAACTTGTCCGGGCACGGAGAAGGTCGGTGTGTTGTCACTCGTGATGTTGTCGGTTGAGGATCCACCAGAGTCTGATGCAGGGGCGAGATCCGGAGTCAAACCTGCTGCTGCCGTTGCGTCAATCGTCAAAGGCAACGCGCTTGAAGCGACGGAGACATTTCCAGCCGGATCGGTAAGCGTGGCCGAAACGTTCCAATTTCCGTCCGTGAGCGCGGGCAATACGCAATTCGACTCAACGCCGATCACGTAAGAACACGACCAAGTCGACGATCCGTTCGTCGCAGTGATGGTCATCGTGTCGCCATTGCTACCGCCACTCGCACTCACGGTTGGAGTCGTGTCACTCGTGATGTTGTCAGTCGACAATGAACCCGTGTCAGACGAGGCCGCCAGATCGACAGCGGCGGGCGCGTTCGGTCCGGAGGTATCAACGGAAATCGAGAGCGCTCCTGAAGCGGCAGATGCACCGCTGGTTGGATTGGTGTCCGTTGCGGCTATCGACCACGTTCCATCAGCGAGTGTCCCCAAGGAACATCCCGTATCGGGAACGACGTATGTGCAAGAAACGTTTGCGGAACCCGACTTCGAGGCAGTGACTGTGATGGTGTCACCTACGGCATAGGTACCTGGCACTTCAATCAGAGGACTGTTGTCGCTCGTGAGGTTGTCGGTTGACAGCGTTCCAAGATCAGACCCAGCAGCAAGGTCGGGCGTTTGGGGCGCGGCAGGAGTCACCGTGAGTGTTCCCGAAGCAGAAGATGTTGCGTAGCTCGAACTCTCAGCGGGTACAAGGTTCGCATCGATTGAGAGTGAACCAGCTTGTGTCGGCGTGTAGACCAACGTTGCGCGGTAACTCGACGCTCCAAATCTAAATGTGCTCGACGTACCCATTTCCGCACCGGCGACATAAATCGAGCCGTTGAAATAGGTCACATCGAACGGCGAATTCTGACTCGCACTCGGCGTTGTCGAGCCACCCGTGGTCAGGTATCCAGTCATTGTTCCGGCAGGTGAAATCTGCGTCACGATGGAAGAGCCGTCGCAGTAACGACCATAGAGATAGCCAGCTTCATCGATTGCTAATTGACTTCCGCCCCACCAAGCGGTGTTACACGCTGCACTTACTAGAAGCGTTGCGGAACCCCCACCGGATGAAATCGTCCTGATATCGCCGTCCCCGTCCGCGACATAGAGGGTCCCTGTTGTCTTGTTCATCACAACACCGCACGGGCTCGTGAGTCCTGACGCATAGGTCGATACGACGCCCGCAGGTGTGATCTTTTGAATAACTCCTGAATCTTTATTGGCGACGTAGAGATTGTCTGATGAGTCAAGCGTTAATCCGCAAGGCCAGCTGAGGCCAGCGTTAACAAATTCAGTCGTCGATTGGTTGTACCCAGTGCGCTTGTAAATCTTGTTTCCAGTTCCCACCGATTCATAAATGATCCCACCCGGAGTCACCGCAAGTCCGGTGATGAACACCCCTGAGCCATTCCAACCTTGGTTCGCGAAGTAATTGATGCCACCGCCAGGGGTCAGCTGTTTCGTTCCGCAACGCGATCCTGAACAATCATCACCGTTGTAGGTTGCGACGTACACGTTGCCGTTGGAATCGACCGCCGACGAAGTAGCGATGCTGTTACCGGTGTAGTTCCAGCGCTGTGTCGCCGGAACGGCCGCCCCAGTTCCAGTCGCGATTCCTGTGCCGACAGTTTGTCCTCCGATCGAAAACGTCACCGTTCCAGGAACGCTGGGCGTTGCGGTCAAAGTTGACGACTGTCCTTCTACAACTGGATTTGGTGATGCTGTGATTGATGTGGATGTCGCAGTGAGAGCCGAAGCGACCCTCGGCGCGGATGCACCCACGAGGAAAGCAACCACGAGGGCAACGCATAATTTTTGGATCGACACGCGTCGAATCAACATTCCTTGGCCCCTTTTCCGCGATACAAGGAGTGGTGACCGTAGTGATGGATTTGCTCTTGATTCCGGAAGAAACTTCCGGTTACCGAGATCTCACACGCTCTCGTTGTTTCGTTGAGCGCGCTGGTGAATCACCATCAGAAGGCCACCGAGACCGAGGATGACAACTCCCCAGAGCGCAAGAACCACAGAGTCGGCACCGGTGGCGGGCAGCTCAACCGAAGTGGTTTCAGCAAGAGGGAGCGTCGGTGGAACAACGGGAGGTGCGGCGGGGTCGATGATCACGGTAATGACGGCAGTGGCGATACCGATTCCAGTTGGACCGGTCCAGTCATTCGCAATTTGATACGTGACGGGTTGGGTCACTACCCCACTAAATCCTTGACGTGGAGTGAACGTCACGAATCCTGTGGCGGTATCGACGGTGTAGGTGCCGTCGGCAGTAGTGAGTTGGGTCGCAGTGCAGTTCGGTGCCAACTCGTTGCGATCACACAAACGCAGACTGCTTCGCACCAGATTCACGTCGCCACTCAATCCGGCTGGAAGTGTGCCGGCCGAGTCGTTCACCAACGGGTCGATGGTCATTGGCGTGTCGGCTGGACCGGTCTCTGAGTCATCTGCAGTAATCGGTGCAGGCGGCGGGACAACGTTGGGTTGAATCGTGGCGTCAGTTACTTGTCCGAGAACGTCGGCAACCACATAACGCTGCGGTGTCGAGGATCCAACAAAATCGGGATCCGGCGTAAACGTCACAGTTCCTGACGGATTGATTGTGTAGGTGCCTTCGCCAGAAATCGTCAGGGACTGGCGAGTGCAGTTTGGAGCGGTCTCAGATGAGTCGCACAAACGGATCGTGGTCGGGTCGAGCGGTGCGACGCCATCACCAGGAACGTCATTCGTGATCAACGCAATGGTTTGCGGTTGGCCTTTCACGCCCTGGCTTCCGTCACCCGAGGCTGTCGGTGGCGGAACAACTGTCGGTGTGTAGGTCGAGTTCACGACACGACTCAACGAATCGGACACCTGATAGCCAAGAGCAGTTGGCGTACCCGTGAATGCAGTGCCTGTTGTGCAATTTGCGGTGATCGCCGAAGTGCAAGGTGTGAACGTCACCGTTCCGTTCGTCACCGAATAGGTGCCAACATTCGGAACATCAACCGTTGTCGACACACAGTTCGGTGCACTCGTGCCCGGCGCACACAAACGAGCCGACGACGCAGTGAACGTCACACCACTCGGCGTCGTGTCATTGGTCAACAAATTCACACTCTGGCTTGCACCAACAACGCCCGTCGTGGTGTTTGCGGTCGCCACGGAAGCTCCAGGCGGCGTCACTGTTGGCGTGATCGTCGAACTCGCGTACTGACCTAACGCGTCAGCCACCACATAATTCACCGGAACCGTCGCCACACCCGAGAATGTGTTCGCCGGATCAAACGTCACTGTCCCCGTAGTCGTATCCAACGAATACACACCATCAGCAGTCGTTACCGAAGTCGCCGAACAATTCGCCGACGTAAACGGAGCAGACACGTTTGTCGGGCACAAACGCACACTCGTCACATCCAACGTCGTACCCAAACCAGCCGTGTCATTGCTGGCCGGCGTGTAGGTCTGATTCGCATCGAACGCACCAGTCTGCACATCGGCATTCGCAGTCGGAGGCGGAACCACAGTCGGCGTGTAGGTCGCCGACGACGTCCCCGCACCATCGGTCACTTGGTACGTCACTGCATCACCCTGACCCGTGAATACTTCCGAACATGCCGGCGTCATCACCGGCGTATTCGCACCACTACAGGGCGTGAACGTCACAGCACCTGTCGAATCCACCGTGTACTCGCCCTGGCCCTCAACTACGAACCCACCCGATCCCGACCCATGCGTGCAGTTCGGCGGCTGTTCATTCGGTGCACACAATGCCACTGCGGAAACTGTCAACGTCCGTCCCGTGCCGGCATTGTCATTCGACAACACATTGACTGTTTGAGCTGCACCCATCGGGCCCGACGACGAATCATTCGCGGCACTAAGTTGGACTGTATAGAGCCCGTTAACGACAGCGTTTGAACCCACTTCTAAGGCGGCAACGTTCGAGATTGCGAGCCCAGAAGAAGCCGTCGTCGTTCCGGTCGTCGTGCCGGTTGCCCCCGACACCACCGTTGCGCTCGACACCGTTGTTAAACCCGATGTCGGGAAACCAACCTTGTACATGCCAGGGAACAAGTACCCAAACGAATAATTGCCTAGCGAATCAGTAACGGCTGTCACCGGAGAACCATCGACTAGCACCAAAGCACCAGAAGAATCCAACAACGACACCGTCACACCTGATGCAGGTCCCCCTGCCGAGCCCAACGATGCATCACCAGCGCGGCCCGACAATAACGACCCACACTGAGCTGCCGTAGGCGCGGAGATATCTATCGACGTTGAAGCGGGAACCAACGTGGTCGTGTTACTTGAAGAATCAGTCGTACTGCCCGTTGCATCGACCGTCATCGACGACGGTTGCAGACCCACCAGCGGACCCGACCCAGTCGGACATGCGGTGAGGACCGTCGGGTTCAGACACAATTGCGGTGCATCCCCTACCACCATCAATTGCGCAGTCGCTGAAGCAACGCTCCCCGAAGTCACGTTGAACTCGACGGAGAACGCTGGACTCAGCCCACTTGCAGCAGGACTCAAAAGTGAGAGGTCTAGCGGTGTGCCTGCGGAAATCGGCACCTGTTTCCAACCAGCGATCGGATTCCCGTCTGCATCTTTTACCGTCAATTTTGCAGTGAAATTCGAAGAAGACACCGGACTCGTGAGGTTGAACGATTTCCAGGCTCTGATTCCGTTCACATCACCCGTACAGGCCATCCGGGGAACAAGTACGTTCCCGGAAAAAGTTGCGATGGTCGGAGCCACTGATGAGCAGCCGAGAACGTTGTCGACCATGTTGTATGTCACAAGGTTGGGCTGCTCATGGCGGGTGACCCACATGCAATTGTCAATGACAGGATCCGGAGTAACGGTGTAGTTGTCCGTGAAATAGCCAGTTGGTGACATCGCTCCACACGGAGCGCCTGAGGCGGAACCCGTCGTCCCACTTGCGTCCCAGCAGAACACGCGCGGCGGATACGTTGTTGGCGAGCTCGTGAAGTTCACACCATTGCCCCAGTAAATACGAGTTCCACGACGAAGGGGTTGTTGATACTCCACGAAGCCAAAAGAGAATGCTGAGGTCACCATGGTGCTGAGCGTCGCCGGCCCCGTGAAGGCGTTACCCATCGAGTCCCAACACGGCACTGCCGTTTCGCTTGATGCGGAAAGAAGGTCTTCGGACCGTAATCCGGCGGCTCGCGTATCGCCGAGTAGGCAAACGCCTGCGGTTGTACCGTCGGCGGCCGGCAACTCGACAAGGTTGCCAAGCATTGAGTCACCCCTGTGCGCCGTAGAAACGCTCCCCAAGTTCTTACCGCCGACGAATCCAGGGCATTCCGATGAAGGATCGCTCACGAGCATGCAGGCCAATGTGACCGTGCCGGCCGTGCTGTTGTTCGTCGAACTCGAGCCCTCGACATAGATTCGACCATTCGAAATCACCATCGAGGTGTTCTCTCCACCAATCGTGGAACTGTCGAGTTTCCATCCCTTGACTGCAGTCGGCCAACCGTTACTCGGCATTGCCGGACATGCGGACCCCGTTGCCGTGTCAAGACAGATGATCTTGCCGTTTGAAGCGAGTGACGCCCAGATGCGCGTCTCACTGAACGTCCCCGCCGTCGAGACCCCGTCCACAGAGCGAATTTCGTTCAGTCCTAAGTCTGCACGGCCAAACGACGTCCCAACGTTCACTTCCGTACCAGTAGCGAGTGGCACGAATGACGTTGCGCACTGAGCGGGGCTGCCGCCCGTCGAAAGAACTGCAGAGAGATCGACGCAATAGAAGCCGACCGCATCATCAGCAGTTGTTGCACCAAGCTTAAAACCTGCGATCCACATTTTCGTGCCAACAACACGGCCAACCGAATATTGGCCAGTCCTCGGAGACACTCCAGCTTTAAAGGGGAACCCGGAACAGGTCGCGCCAGTCGCGATTACGTGACAATCAACTTGGTTGCCGCTGATCCAAGAATGGTGAAAAACGTTAAACACCCGGGTACGTCCAGGATCAAAAAATGCCTGATAGCCATCGCCCGCTCCGGAGGCGGGAATGGTCGCTGGCGTCGTCTGCACCGCGGTGCCATTGGCCGTGCCCGTAGCAATTTGATATCCCCCTTCCGATCCTTGTGAATTGATCGTTCCAGCAGCCTTCACCGCGCGCACAGCTGCCCACGCTGCAGCAGTCGAAGGAGTCAAGGTTGAAAACGTGCTTCCGTCAGTCGAATAACTGAGAGTCCAACCCTGGGGATACTTGATGTCGCCTACAGCGGTGAGTTTCACCTTGGTGGGGTCCAGCGTCTGAACAATCTCTTGACTGACTGTTCCAGCATCCGACACCGGCATGCCGGCCGTGAGATCAACCTGCACACCCGGCGACACGGAGAGACTCGAAGCAGTGAGCGATATCGACGGTGGAGCCGCCGATGCCGGGACACTCTGCGCGATCAGCGCCATGGAGACCGCCAAAGCGCACGCAAGCGCGACAAACCTCTTCGGCAGGTGACGTTTTCGGTTGCTTCGATCTGACACAGGTCCGGCCCTAGCTACTCCGCGGACCGAGGACCGTAACCGTCGAGGTTGATGAGATTCCGGAAGAAACTTCCGCAAACTTCGGACAAAGAGTCCGGGATTCAGTTCCTACAATCGTCACCGTGCCCAGAACCGTTCCCCCCGATATCGACGACCAGATCATCGCTGCGTGCCAGGCGGAAATCGACAAGCGGGGCATTATCGGGATGCGCGTTTCCGACGTCGCAAAGGCAGCCCACACCACGGTTGCCATGATCTATCGGCGGTTTGTGGATCGCGACGGATTACTCGCCCACACCCTTGGTGCTTACTACCGACGGCGTATCTCCGAGGTTGTCGCCGTCATGGAATATCGACTTGCTCTGCCTGACCCGGTCACAATCGATGACTTTCTTAATCTCATGGCTGAACCACACCATCCCGGTGCTGAAGATCTCCATCGCAACCTTCCCCGCATCACTGTGACTGCGGCCGAAAATTTTGCATTACGCGTAATCGTCGAAAAGGTGGTCCGAGAAGGAATGCGCCGATTCGAAGACGCAGTAGAACGCCTCGTTGACCGCATGCCACCCGACCAGCAGTTCGATCCGAGGATCTACACCTATCTCTTGGTCAACCTGACCTGGATGTACAACGACCTACGCGGCGACGAAGCAATCAGCAACGCTCAGTTCAAAGACTTCATGCGCAAGTTGCTCGAGGACTCAAAACGCCCGACGTAGTTATTCCCACTCGATCGTGCCGGGGGGCTTCGACGTGATGTCGTAGGCCACCCGATTGATGCCGGGAACCTCGTTAATGATTCGCGAGCTCATGCGCTCGAGCAGGTCATACGGAAGCCGTGCCCAATCCGCCGTCATTGCGTCTTCACTGGTGACGGCGCGAATGATTGCCGGGTGCCCATAGGTGCGTTCGTCGCCCATGACGCCGACGGAACGAATGTCGGGAAGCACGGCGAATGCTTGCCAGATTTCACGCTCAAGGCCGGCAGCCTTGACTTCTTCACGCACGATGGCGTCGGCCTTCTGCAACATGTCGACTTTGTCAGGCGTGACCTCGCCGATAATGCGTACGCCGAGACCTGGGCCTGGGAACGGCTGACGCCACACGATTTCGTCAGGAAGACCAAGTTCGGTACCGACCTTGCGAACCTCATCTTTGAAGAGCGTCCGAAGTGGTTCGACGAGTTCGAAATCCATGTCATCGGGAAGACCGCCGACGTTGTGATGACTTTTGATCTTTGCCGCGTCTTTGGTGCCCGACTCGATGACATCGGGATACAGCGTGCCTTGCACGAGGAACTTCGCGTCCTCAAGGCCACCCTTTGCGTCTTCAAAAATCCGAATGAAAAGTTCGCCGATTGCTTTGCGCTTTTCTTCAGGATCAGTAAGGCCGGCGAGCCGTTCGAAGAATCGGTCGCCGGCGCGAACGTGAATGAGTTCAATACCTTGATGGCGTTGAAAGGTTTCGACAACCTGTTCACCCTCACCAAGGCGCATGAGGCCGGTGTCAACAAACACACACGTGAGCTGCGAACCAATTGCTTTGTGGACGAGCGCAGCAGCAACTGCTGAATCGACGCCGCCGGACAAACCGCAAATGGCGCGCCCGCTGCCAACCTGGGCACGAATGAGCTCGACCTGCGTGTCGATAATCGACGACATCGTCCACGACGGTGCGAGGCCGCAACCGTCGTAGAGGAAATGCTCGAGCAGTTCCTGGCCATGCGGCGTATGCACGACCTCCGGATGGAACTGCACGCCGTAGCGGCGATTCTTCACATCTTCATAGGCTGCTGCGGGCGTTTCTGGTGTCGACGCCGTGACCGTTGCGCCAACCGGCGGAACGGTAATGGTGTCGAAGTGGCTCATCCAGACCGATTGCGTGCGGGGCTGTGCGGCGCTGAACAGCACGTCGTCGGCAGCAACGGTGAGTTGGGTACGACCGTATTCACCACGGTCAGTGCGAGAAACCTCGCCACCCAAATCACGGGCGAGTAACTGCGCGCCGTAACAGATCCCCAAGATCGGAACGCCGAGTTCGTACACGCCTTGGTCGATTGATGGCGCACCATCGACGTGCACCGAAGCAGGACCACCCGAGAAGATGATGCCCGCAGGATTTTTCGCAGCGATCTCTGCAGCAGTCAGATTGTGGCCAATGATTTCTGAGAACACATGTGCTTCACGCACGCGACGCGCAATGAGTTGTGCGTACTGCGCGCCGAAATCGACGACAAGGACGGGGCCTACCGTCGATTCAGTGTTCAAGATCAGTGACCCATTCCGACGCCCTGCGCTTTCTGCAGGACCTTTCCTTCGGTCTGCAGTGCAGGAGCAACCATAACTTCAGCCTTTTGGAATTCCTTGACTGTTTGATAGCCGCACGTGGCCATCGATGTACGAAGGGCGCCAAACAGATTCATGCGGCCATCGTTTTCGTTTGCAGGACCAACGAGAATTTCTTCGAGCGTTCCGCGAGTTGAGGTCTTGACGCGTGCACCGCGAGGAAGCGTGGGATGAAACGTTGCCATGCCCCAGTGGTAACCGCGGCCCGGAGCTTCAGACGCTGCAGCGAGCGGTGAACCGATCATGACGGCATCGGCACCGCACACGATGGCCTTGGCAATGTCGCCGCCGGTTCCCATACCGCCGTCGGCGATGACCTGGCAGTAGACGCCGGTTTCATCGAGATGACGCATGCGGGCCGCGCGCGCATCGGCAATTGCTGTTGCTTGCGGAACACCAAGACCAAGCACTGCACGAGTGGTGCATGCATGGCCGGGACCAACACCAACAAGGACGCCGGCAGCACCGGTGCGCATGAGGTGAAGCGCAGCTTGGTACGACGCGCAGCCACCAACAATCACGGGGATGTCGATTTCACGGACGAACTTCTTCAGGTTGAGTGGTTCGACGGTCTTTGACACGTGTTCGGCGGAAACAACTGTGCCTTGGATAACGAGTAGATCGAGTTCGGCTTCGAGAATGGCCTTCGACAGTGACTCGGTGCGCTGCGGAGTTACCGACGCACACGAGGTAACGCCAGCGGCATTGATTTCACGAATGCGCTGGGCGACAAGTTCAGGCTTGATGGGCTCCATGTAGATCTGCTGCATGCGAGCAGTGGCCTTCTCAACGTCGAGCTTGCTGATTTCCTCGAACAATGACTCGGGATCTTCGTAACGAGTCCACAAACCTTCGAGGTTCAGCACACCAACACCACCGAGTCGACCAATTTCGATCGCGGTTGCGGGGCTTACAACACCGTCCATTGCCGACGCCATGAGCGGAAGTTGGAACTTGAACGCATCGATTTCCCAAGTGATGTCGACGTCTTCGGGATCACGCGTACGGCGGCTCGGCACGATGGCGATGTCGTCGAAGCCGTACGCACGACGACCCGACTTGCCCATTCCGATTTCGACTTCAGCCATTGCTGATCCCTTCGCTCAAATCCGTCGGGGATACCCCGGGGGAGGAATGGCGGAACTGGACCACAAGGGCCCCACTCCGCTGGAAAGAGAGAACCCTACTCTGCGAGACCGGGCGGGAGGACGGCGTTCGGCGCGTCCCAATGCGTGATCTCTGCCTGCGGATCGTGGGTTCCGGTCACGATCGAGAGGAGGTTGCGAAGCATCGCTGCGGTTGCACCCCACACCGTGTCGCCCTCAATTTCGAAGAAAAACACTGGTCGGGTGTGCTCCCCGAAGGTCCAGAGTTCCTCGCGAAACACGCCGTCGTTCAATAATTCATAGAGCCCGACGTGCAGCACCAATTCCACCTCATCGGGAGCAGCCTGCAACGTTGGAATCACCAGATGCGGGTCGGTGATTTCCGCAACGTACGGAACAATCCATGACCGACTCGACACAGTGCGCAAATGATCGAGCTCACCGAGATGCCTCACGACGGATGGATCGAGCGCGATTTCTTCCTCGGCCTCACGAAGCGCAGTCACCCAGAGTTCCTCCCCCGGCTCTTGACGACCGCCAGGGAAACTCACCTCGCCACTATGACTGCGAAGCGCCTTTGATCGACGGGTAAGGACCACCTGAGCGGCCCCCGTTACGTCCTCGTACAACCCTGCGAGCACGGCAGACCGAAGTGCACCATCGGCAACTTCCTGTGAACGCGGAGCAGCCGCCGAGGCCATGACGGTTCGAATCTCGGCCATCGTTGGACGACGGAGTTCTGCAGAAAGATGCGCCCAAGGCGCCGGACCACCTTCCACCGTCCCGGCAGGACGAGGAATCTGCTGCTGGCCTCCCCGATTCAGGACGCGCCTGCCTGCTTTTGCTCGACGAGCGCGCGCAACAGTTCCGGCATCCCTGCGGTCTTGAGATTGGCCATGACACGACCGGGAGTGTTTTCGCCTGTCTCCCACTCCGTCCAGGCGGCAAGCAACTTCTCGGGATCGGGTGGCGGGGGTCCGGCTGACATGTCCATACACGCAAGGGTAGCGACAAGACTCAC
>CAIKHC010000221.1 GCA_903827085.1 uncultured Candidatus Nemicrothrix sp.
GTCGATCCCGAGCTCGGGGCCGACATCGTGGAACTGGGAATGGCCCGCTCAGCAACCGTTTCCGAAGCCGGCGCTGCAGTCGTCGTGGTGGCTCTGACCACCGCTGGCTGCCCGCTGAAGGCCCAACTGAAGCGAGAGATCCTCACCCGCATCGAGGGCCTCCCCGGCGTGACCTCGGCCTCCATCGATTGGGTCGAGATGGACGCCGACCAGAAAGCCGCGGCCATGGACGTCGCTCGCAAGCACGCCCAATCCACCGCCGGTCCCAACCGAGTTCCACCGGGTGCCCGAGTGCTCGCCATTGCTTCGGGCAAGGGCGGCGTCGGAAAGTCCTCCGTTACCGCCAACCTCGCGGCAGCCTTGGCCAATCGTGGTTTCGCCGTTGGTGTCATCGACGCCGACATTTGGGGTTTCTCGATTCCGCGCATGCTCGGCATTGAAGGCCGGCTTGAAGCAACAACTGGCCCGAACGAAGAACGAACGATCATCCCGAAGTCGATCCCCATCGGCACTGGCCGACTCGATGTCGTGTCGATGGGATTGCTCGTCGACGACGAAACCGATGCACTCATGTGGCGCGGCCTCATTCTGAATCGTGCTGTGCAGCACTTCCTCGAAGACGTCTCGTGGGCGAAGGATCTCGATTACATCGTCATTGATCTTCCACCTGGTACCGGCGATGTCCAAATGGGGCTCGCGCGCATGCTTCCGCAAGCCGAAATGATTGTGGTCACGACACCCGCAGTGGGCGCGCAACGTGTCGCGACTCGTGCCGTCACCATGGCCCGAAAGAGTCATCTCCATGTTCTCGGCGTCATCGAAAACATGAGCGCATTCACCTGCGAACACGGACATACCCACGCCGTGTTCGGCGAAGGCGGCGGTGCAACGCTTGCAGCCGATGAAGGTTTGCCATTGCTGGGATGCATTCCACTTGAACCAGCTGTTTCTCACGGCGGCGACACCGGTGCACCAATCGTGCTCAGCGAAGGCGAAGCATCCTCCGCACTTCGAGCAATTACCGAACTTCTTGTGACCGAACTTGCACCACCCATTTCAATGAGTGGTTGTTCAGCCCGAATGCTCGACGCCGCTCTTGCTGCTCTCGACGCAACTGACTAATTCGCAGCGCGGGAACTCAGCGACGAGATGTCACCTGCGCGGTGACATACACCGATTCCCCATCGGTTGACCACAACGCAATGTTGAGAACACCATCAACTGCTCGGTACGCGATCGTCAATGGCATGGCCGCAACAACAACCTCGTAATCAATCGCATCGCGAAATTCCACTTCAGCGCGTAACGAACCCGACGGATCAAGTTCAAGAAGTTCACGCGCACGCACCCGCTCAAGGGTTTGTTCAACAACTTCCCATGCCACTGCGTTGTTCACATGATTCAGCACATCGAGATCGGTGACACGCGGCCACCACGGCATCGTGTGTACGTCGTCATCGCCCGGAACAACTGGTTCGTGCACTTGGCGCGCGGTGACTTCCCGACCACCGGAAGGTTCGGTGTAGGTCGCAACGAACTCTGCGGGCAATGTCTTCGGCCGACCGGTTACTGGGTCGAGGTGCACCCACAACGTCACGGCTTCAACCGAGCCGCCAGCTGCGCCAGCCATCGACACCCGCCGTTCGGCCCAGCGATTGCCCATCCCCGAGCAGAACGTGGCCAAGGAAAGGTCTTCGCTGTTGCGCGGGGCCTGATGTTGTTCGATCAACGTGCGACGAACCACCCAGGCCCGGGCCTCGAGGCTGCCAACATCATCGGAATCGTCGGTGGCGACGTCTTGGAGATAGCGGGCCACCGCATCGAGGCGAAGGCGGCCGGTGGCATCGACATCGCCCAAACGCACCCGGCGCTCGCGTCGGAAAACTCGACCCAAACTCGGAATCGGCAGCACCCGGCTCGCGCCGTTTTCACGCTCGACTCGCCGGGTCGAACCCTTTGCCGCCCCCGAATCCGCGTCTCCCATGACCAGCGACGCTAGCCCCCGATCCCTTGGCAGGAACGGGAACAGACCAATCTCCAATAATTCAGTTGACGGGGCCACCACAGGCATGGTTCGGTGGAGTTCATGTTCACGACCGCCTCCACACCGCGTACTTCGGCCATTCCGGCCTCTGTCGCGCCTGTGGCATCGCGCGCCAACGTGACTATTTCCGCCACTTGGTATGCCACCGGGATCAACGCTTTTACGACCTTTGGTCATAAGCACCCGTCCCGGCGATCTCTGAGCTGACGCAGTAACCACTGCGTACATGCACTGAGGCCGCCGGGTTCCCCCGGCGGCCTTTCTTCATGTGCGGCCACGCCCCCATCCACCAACGCCCATCCACCAACGCCTGTCCCTCAACCCCCACCACCCATTTTCAGCTCATCTGCACTCCGGTGCACCCACGAAAGGAAAGAACCGATGCTCGCCGAGACGCTCGACGACATCTCACCGGCCGTCAGGGCCGACGCCGCATGCAACGACCTCAACGCAACGTTGACCGGCGTCTACTTCTCTGAAGAGCTCCAGGACATCGCCATGG
Organism: uncultured Candidatus Nemicrothrix sp.; assembly: GCA_903827085.1. Lineage (GTDB taxonomy): Bacteria > Actinomycetota > Acidimicrobiia > Acidimicrobiales > Acidimicrobilacustridaceae > Acidimicrobilacustris > Acidimicrobilacustris europaeus. The sequence goes on from CAIKHC010000221.1 coordinate 2,547, forward strand.
CCAAGTCGATCTGTTCGACCTGTCCGGTGATCGTCGAATGTCTCGAAGGGGCCATTGAGCGCCACGAGCCATGGGGCGTGTGGGGTGGACAAATGTTCATCAACGGAAAGATCCTCGCCACCAAGCGTCGCCGCGGCCGCCCGCCGAAGCTCGCTCGAGTCGAGGATGAGCTGCCCGACATCCCCGTGCCGGTGCACCTTCAGTCCTGGTTGCGCTCCGCCTAGCAACCACCTGCCCGCAGCCGGGTGGGATCGCCGCCCCCGAGCCGATCCCACCTGCTGCCTCGGACAGTCGGACCTGTCACCGAACCGGCCTCTCGCCGAGAGGTGATTGGGAGTGGTGCGGGGGTCCAAGTACGGTCGGAACTGCCTCTCGCAGTCGGATCTCATATGGAACCCGCACCGCTTCCTCCCCAACCCCGATCGGCCATGCGCCGTTATCTCCCGCTGACTGTGGCGGGACTGATTGTCGTGGGTTTCGCAATTGCGCTCATCATCTCGATCTCGGGCGGTTCATCGAAGACTCCTTCCGACGTAACCAAGCTCGATCCCAACGCACAGCAGCCCCCCGAGTTAGCTGACACAAATGATGTGACTGGCACCAGGTTGCCGAACATCTCCTACGTCGCCTTCGATGGTTCAACCAAAGATCTCGCACCGAATAACAAACCACTGCTCATCAATGTGTGGTCCTCGACCTGCGTACCTTGCATAACGGAAATGCCAGCGCTCGAAAAGGTGTGGCAAGCCAACCGCAACGACATCGATGTTCTTGGTCTTGATTATCTGGAACCTCCCGAACTCGGACAAGCGATGGCCGATCGCACAGGTGTTACCTATCCGCTTGGTCGCGATGTCAAAGGTTCGATTCTGCGCTCACTCGGCGGCATCGGACTTCCCTACACCGTCCTCGTGGCGTCAAACGGAACCATTCTCGCTACACACTCCGGCGCGCTCACCGAAGCACAGCTCACCGCACTCGTGAAGACCGCAACCGGTAACTGATATGAACTCGGCGATCGTTTATGCGTTTGGTGTTGGCATGGTTGCAACGTTCAACCCGTGTGGCTTCGCGATGTTGCCGGCGTACTTGTCCTACTTCTTAGGACTTGAGAACGCGAGGGA
>CAIKHC010000222.1 GCA_903827085.1 uncultured Candidatus Nemicrothrix sp.
CGTAACCCTTGGACTGCAGTTCTTCGATCGCGGCCTTGAGCTGCGGAAGCGAAGCAGAAACGTTCGGAAGTTTGATGACGTTGGCCTCGGGACGGGTGACGAGTTCGCCGAGTTCGCCGAGGTCGTCACTGATGCGCTGATCGGTGGTGAGGGCGTCGGGGAAGGTGGCGAGGATGCGACCGGCCACGGAAATGTCTCGAAGCTCGACGGTGACTCCGGCGACGTTGGTGAACGCATTGACCACCGGCAGCAGCGACTTGGTCGCCAGAGCGGGGGCTTCATCGGTGTGGGTGTAAATGATGGTGTGACTGTCGGTCGCCATGGCCTTTTCCGGTGTCGAAGAACTACTGCGAATGGCCCATGACGCTAGTTCCCCCAAGTGATTGAGTTCCCATTTGGTCTGGGCGCAAGGGGTCTGGGAGCGAAGTGGGGAGCGAAAAATGATTGACCGATGTGAGGAGTGCCTGCAAAATGCATGCATGCCTTCGATCTCGATCAGGAACGTGCCAGAAGCGACTCGTGATGCCTTGGCTGCGAAGGCGGCGCTGGCCGGTCAGTCGCTGCAGGAATATCTGCTGGCCCAGCTGGTCGAGATCGGCGGTCGCGTTGAACTGGCGGAAATCCTGGCGGAAATGAACAACATCGCGTCCGCATGGGAGGGCTCAGTGACGAGCGAGCAGATTCTTGATGCCATCCACGACGGCCGTCGTGAGGCTGACGAGAAGTGGGATCGCTTATGAGGGTGGTCGTCGATGCGTCGGTGATGATCACTGCGAACCGGGTTGGCCCGGCGGCTGAGCGGGCTCGAAACGAGATTGCAGACAACGCACTTGTTGCTCCACATTCGTTGGGTGTCGAAGTCGTGCAGGGCTTTCGTCGGCTGGTTTCTTCAGGAGAATGTTCCGAAGCCATCGCTCAGCGCGCGATCTGGAATGTGAACCGCCTCCACATCGACCGGCTTCCGTTTGAACCATTCGCCAATCGGGTGTGGGAACTTCGCCACAACGTCACGGCTCACGACGCTTGGTACGTCGCAATTGCTGAACGTTTGGGTGTTCCTGTCGTGACAACCGATCGTCGGTTGGCGAACGCCACCGGGCCGCTGTGCGAATTCCGGGTGCTCTGAACCCGCCTTCGTGCGCTGGAGCAAAAAGCCGATGGGCCCCGCCGGAGCGAGGCCCATCGTTGCGAGCGGAGAGGGTGGGATTCGAACCCACGGGCGGTGTTACCCGCCACCTCCTTAGCAGGGAGGCCCGATCGGCCGGACTCTGGCACCTCTCCATATGCAGGGTTGCAACATACAGGGCAAACCCCTGCGATTTCGAATGGCGGAAGGAGGGGGATTCGAACCCCCGGAGGCTTTCACCTCGACGGTTTTCAAGACCGTTGCATTCGTCCGCTCTGCCACCCTTCCGCCCGCGATAGTAGCGAGTCGGTCGTGGTCGGCCCCAATGGGCAGGTTGGGTGTCGGGTGGTTGGGTCAGTCGACGCGGTTGCGAAGTTCGGCGATCCAGTCCGAGGCCTTGGATTGGGCATCGGCCACTTCCTGGCGCAGGGCATGGCCATGTTCGCCGGCGGCGGGGTAGGAACCCATGAACTTCACTTCGGCGTGCTTGGACTTGAGCGAACGCAGCGCGTCGGCCACGACCTCGTCGGAAATGTGCCCTTCGAGATCGATGAGGAAGCAGTAGTCGCCGAGGCCACGACGCGTGGGCCGGGACTCCAACTTGGTGAGATTGATGCCACGTGCAGCGAACTCTTGAAGGATCGATAACAACGAACCGGGTTCGTCAGCGCGTTGGAACACGACGATGGAAGTTTTGTCATGTCCGGTTGGTGCGGGAATCGTTTTCGGAGCAACGAGCACAAAGCGTGTTGCGTTGTCGTCGTGATCTTCAATGGCAGAAGCAAGAACGTTGAGTCCGTAGACCTCGGCGGCGCGCGCAGGGGCAATGGCGGCACCGTTTGTGGCGAGTGCATCAGTGGCGTCGGCCAACATGCGTGCGGCTTCGGCGGTGGAATTTGACGCTTCAGACACCGCGTTCGGAAGAGTCGCGTTCAAGTACTTGCGACATTGCGCAAGGGCGTGGGGGTATGACCAGATCTGCGTGATGTCTTCGAGCTTGACGCCGGGTCGGGCCATCAGTTCGAGGTGAATGGGCAGAACGATTTCGCGCTGAATGAGCAGATCGGAATCGAAGGCGAGCGCGTCTTGGGTGATGTTGACCGTTCCTTCAATGGCGTTCTCGAGCGCAAGGAAGGCGTAATCGACCTTGCCGTCTTCAGCGGCACTCAGCACATTGGCAAAGGTGTCGATCGGGCGCAGGTTGGCCGTGGCGAGATCGGCTTGGCTCAGCAACGCCTGCTCGGAAAACGTGCCGATGGGGCCAAGGAAGGCGATCGTACGGCGGGTCCAGTCGATGCCGGATTCTGGTGCTGAAGATGAAGTCACGATATGGGGAAGGATAGGGGAATGGACGCCCAAGCTTTGAGTGAGTTGTTGGAACAGGTGCGCACGGGGGCGGTCAGCCCTGACGATGCTGTTACTGCGCTGCGACGTTTGCCCTTTGCTGATATCGGTTTCGCGAAGGTTGACCACCATCGAATGCTGCGCCAGGGCTTGGCCGAAACCGTGTTCGCCCCGGGCAAGACCCCTGATCAATGCGCGGCGATTGTGGCGGAATTGTTGTCCCAGCCTGGTTCAGCGCCGGTGATTTTGTCTCGGGCCTCGGCTGAGCAGGTTGCCACCGCGCTCGCTGGAGCTGACGATGGCCATGTGATCGAAGCTGGGGGCGGGGATCCAACGAACGCGCGACTTCACACAGTGGTGTGGCGCCCAGCGGCCGAACGTCGTGAACGCGTCGCGGTCGTCACGGCCGGAACTGCCGACCTTCCGGTTGCCGATGAATGTGCGGCCACCCTCACTGCGCACGGATTGCGCCCGTTGCGCATTACTGATGTTGGTGTGGCGGGGCTGCATCGCATTCTCGATGCGGCCGAAGAACTCGCGGCAGTCGATGCGATTGTTGTTGTCGCCGGTATGGAAGGTGCACTGGCCAGTGTTGTGGGCGGACTTTCGTCGGCACCGGTGGTCGCGGTTCCGACATCGGTTGGCTACGGATCTTCGTTAGACGGCATCACCGCGTTGTTGGGGATGTTGGCCTCTTGCGCATCGGGCTTAACGGTTGTCGGAATCGATAACGGTTTTGGTGCAGCGATCGCGATTATTCGCATGTTGAATGTTCGGGTCTCGGAACGCAGCGATGTCTGAGCATTCGCACGATCACGTTCATGATGACGCGGTGTTCGAAGGAACGGTTGCGTGGGAAGGCGTCACGGTTCCGGCCGCGCCGAGTTCCAACAGCACCGTTGCCTGGTTTCACTGCTTCTCGGGCATTGCGGGCGACATGGCGCTGGGTGCATTGATCGACGCGGGTGCCGACGTTGATGAGATTCGTTCCATGTTGGAGCGACTCCCGGTCGGCGGCTGGTCGCTCGAAACCGAGACCGTGCTGCGTTCAGGTATTGCTGGCACGAAAGTTCATGTGCACACCGAAGCAACGCCGCCGGCGCGTTCGGCCGCGGTTGTTGCACAGATCGTTGCTGATGCGGGTCTTCCTGATCGTGTGCATCGCCGAGCACTCGCAACATTTCGCGCGCTGGCCGAAGCCGAAGGTCGCTTGCATCGTCAGTCGCCCGAATCGGTGCACTTCCACGAGGTCGGCGCGCTCGACGCGATCATCGATGTTGTTGGAACGTGTATTGCGCTTGAGTTGTTGGGTGTCGATGAAGTCGCATCATCGCCGGTGGCTGATGGTTTAGGAACCGTGCGCGCTGCGCACGGTGTGTTGCCAGTTCCGGTTCCTGCGGTGGTGTCGTTGCTGGCTGACGCACCTACCTACGGCCTCGACATTCCTCGCGAACTCACCACACCAACCGGCGCAGCGTTGCTGGCCGCGAACGTTGTGCAGTGGGGGCCAATGCCGGCCATGACAATTCGTTCTGCTGGTTATGGCGCAGGCACTGCCGACCTTGGCGATCGTCCGAATCTCACGCGTGTCGTAATCGGTACTCGTTCTGA
>CAIKHC010000223.1 GCA_903827085.1 uncultured Candidatus Nemicrothrix sp.
ACCCAAGGCGAACAGGTTCGCGTCACTGGAAAGAAGCGTGACGATCTCCAGGCCGTCATTGCCGGGCTCAAAGAGGTCGATCTCGAGATCCCTCTGCAGTTCGAAAACTTCCGCGACTAACACGCGTCTTACTCGTAGTACCCCGAGTGGATGTACACGCACGGGATTCCTTCGCCATGAAACATGTCGGCGTTCTTTCGGTCGTCTTCGAACGCGAGTTTGAGATCGAGTCCGAATTCGCGAAGTTCCCCCACAGTGCGCTTTTTGAATTCCCAAGCTTCTTGGCCTGAACGGTCTTCGCGCATGCACAACAAGTCCCATCGCAAATCATGACGAGCAAGCCATTCGAGTGTTTGTGGTTGCACGCGTAGCGGACGCGCTGTGAGTAAGACCACATGCAATTCCGGCGCTAAAAGACTGAGCAAACGTGCAAGTTCGTGAATGACCTCGTCATCGCCGCAAGCTTCAAAGAACGCATTCCAATCGCGATTAGCGATGTGATGCTGACGATCGCTTGCGTTTGACAACACGCCGTCCATATCGAACACAACCGTGGGACCCGGAGCGACCGGACCCTCTCGCCAACGCCAGTTCTCGGGAGCGGTCACTTGCCGCTACCTGGTCCGTGCAACGCGCTTTCGCGAATGGCATCGACGACGCTTGGGTCGGCAAGTGTCGTGGTATCACCAAGCGTGTTGCCGTCGGCGATGTCGCGAAGAAGTCGGCGCATAATCTTTCCGCTTCGGGTCTTGGGAAGATCAGGAACGATGATCACGCGCTTTGGTCGGGCGGTTGGACCAATCTTGGTTGCGACGTGCGCACGCAGTTCGTCTACGAGCGCATCGTCAGCAGTTATTCCCCCGCGCAGAATCACGTAACCGACAATGGCCTGCCCGGTGAGGTCGTCAGTCGCGCCCACAACAGCTGCTTCCGCCACAGAGGTGTGGTCAACAAGTGCGCTTTCAACCTCGGTGGTCGAGATGCGATGGCCCGAAACGTTCATGACATCGTCGACACGACCAAGCAGCCAGATGTAGCCGTCGTCATCGATCTTGGCGCCATCGCCTGCAAAATAGCGACCGGGATAGCGGCTCCAGTAGGTGTCCTTGTATCGCTCGGGGGCGCCCCAAATGCCGCGAAGCATCGCTGGCCACGGACGGGTGAGCGTCAGGTAACCACCACCACGTTCGATGGGATGGCCCTCTTCGTCAACCACTTCAACGCCGATACCAGGAAGGGCGAAGCACGCAGAACCTGGCTTAAGCGTCGTGACACCAGGAAGCGGCGAAATCATCTGGCCGCCCGTTTCGGTCTGCCACCACGTGTCGACAATCGGACAACGATTGCCACCGATGTGTTCGTTGTACCACATCCACGCTTCGGGATTAATGGACTCACCCACTGAACCGAGCAGACGCAATGACGACAGATCGTGTTTCTGCGGTTCTTGTTCGCCCCACTTCATGAACATACGAATCGCGGTTGGTGCGGTGTAGAGCTGAGTGACGCCGTAGCGCTCAATGATGTCCCACATCCGATCTTTGCCGGGAGTATCGGGAGTGCCTTCGTACAGCACTGATGTCGCGCCATTTACGAGTGGTCCGTAAACGATGTAGCTATGACCAGTTACCCAACCAATGTCGGCCGAACACCAATAGACATCGGTTTCAGGCTTGAGATCGAAAACGTACTTGTAGGTAAATGCGACCTGCGTGAGATAGCCGCCTGTCGTGTGCATGATGCCCTTGGGCTTTGCCGTTGTGCCTGAGGTGTAGAGCAAATACAACAACTGCTCTGAATCCATGGGCTCAGCGGGGCATTCGGGGGCAGCCGTTGCCATGAGGTCGTGATACCAGTGATCGCGACCTTCAACCATGGTGACGTCGGAATTGGTGCGCTGTACGACAACAACATCGGTGACCGATGGGCACAACACCACTGCTTCGTCGACGTTGGGCTTCAACAGCGACGCGGCGCCGCGTCGGTAGCCGCCGTCGGCAGTGATGATGACTTTGCATTCGCCATCGTGGACACGATCGATGATCGAGTCGGGTGAGAACCCACCGAAGATCACCGAATGGGCAACGCCAATTCGGGTGCACGCCAACATCGCCACCGGAAGTTCGGGAATCATCGGCATGTAGATGGCGACGCGGTCGCCCTTCTCAAGGCCAAGGCCCTTCAAAACATTGGCGAACTTCTTGACCTCTTCCAGAAGATCGGAATAGGTGATGGTGCGCTTGTCGCCGGGTTCGCCTTCCCAGTGATAGGCAACGCGGTCGCCAATGCCGTTGGCCACGTGGCGATCGAGGCAGTTCTCGGAAACATTCAGGGTTCCACCAACGAACCACTTGGCAAATGGGAGTTCCCATTCGAGCGTCGTATCGAAATCGGAGTTCCAGGTGAGCAGTTCACGGGCCTGACGAGCCCAAAACGCCTCGTAATCAGCGTCGGCCTCGCGATACAGCGAGTCGTCGGCAGTCAAGGCAGCGGCTTTGAACTCCGGTGAGGGCGGGAAGGTGCGCTCTTCAAGGAAGTAGTCCTCGATCGTCGGTTCGGTCATTGCATCCCCCTCAACGGTTGGCGAAGAATCGCCGCTTCAACGTCGTGAGCCTACCGGCCGATCCGATCTCGATTCGCTGTCAGATCGAGCCGTCAGATCGTCCACTCGAGGTAAAGGAAATCGCGAAGGCCCCCGGATTGAAGCAATGACTCGGCCTCACCAATGCGACTCCGGGCCCGCAAGGCAGTGACATCGGGAGCCGATGCATTTTCGGTCCAGATCTTGCGACCTTCTTCAACGAGTTGATCGATTCCCAACCGTTCAAGAACTTGCCGTTGTGTCGCCATGAGCGTGGGTGCAACAGCAGCCACAAGTTGGTCGACCGCAACATCGGTGGTGATGTCACAACTTCCCGGGGCATCAAGGGGATGCCCACCGCGCTCTTGCCCAACGAAGGTTCGTAACCATCCCATGTCGGGACGAGCTGCGATCTCTGAAGTCGGTGCCCCGTAGTCGATGACGATCACAACGCCGCGTTCGAGTCGGTCGATCGCCGACGTGAGCCACTGCACTGCGTTGTTCTGGAGCGGCATCCACTCCCCCGCCGCAGCCGATGCCAATACCGGGGCAAACGGCGCCGGCACTTCGGTCGGAGCAACCACAAACTCAAGACCATCTTCGGCGTGATGCACGTCGAGCCGCTCGAAGTTCCTTTCGCCATCGTGACGAACAATGTCGAAAGCAAGGTTGTCCAAAAGTTCGTTGGCCAGAACCACGCCAGTAATTCCGTGCGGTGCAATTGAGCTTGAGGCGAACTGTGGGCCTGGGTTGTGGCCGCCCACGAATGAATCGACACCTGCAGCGTCGAGATCGCCCATCCATCCAACAAGGTGCTCTGCGTGCAATGCGCGTTGCTCAGCGGAACGTTCCACCATCAGGTAACGAAGAGCCGAGCCACACTCGGGCGATGCGAACGCAATGGATCGGGCCAGCGTTCCTGGTCCCGCACCGAACTCAACCACCACAAACGTTTCGGGTGAACCCAGTGCGAACCATTCCTCGTCGAGACGGCGAGCGAGTAGCGCACCAAACAACGGGCCAACCTCGGGACTGGTTAAGAAATCGCCACGACGACCGGCACGACCAGAGGTCGCGTAGAAACCAAACGACTCGTCATAAAGCGCGATGTCCATGTACTGCGCAAAGGACATCGTTGTTCCGACCGGGAACCGGGAGCGGAACTCGTTGGACATGTGCGATCAGCGCAGCAGTGAGAACAGCGTGATGTGGTCAGTGAAGTGCGTAAGCGCTCCGGGGAAGACACCCCACACAAGCGTGACGGCAACGGTGATGATGAGGGCGAACGACAACGATGCCGGCACCTTGATCGGCGTGCGATCGCCGTCGGGAGCTTCGTCCATCCACATCACGCGGATGAGGCGGCCGTAGTAACCGAATGCGATGACCGAGTTAAGGCCCACAATGACTGCAAGCACGTAACCCGACGCTGTTCCGGCCGAAGCCAACGAACTAAAGATCGACAGCTTGGCGAACCAGCCTGCTGCCGGCGGAATGCCCGCAAGCGAGAACAAGAAGATCGTCATGCACACCGTGAGCGTGGGTGCATACGAGAACAGACCACCAAAGCTCTTGATCTCGCCTGAGCGTGTCTTGCGTGCAACGGCCAGGAC
>CAIKHC010000224.1 GCA_903827085.1 uncultured Candidatus Nemicrothrix sp.
GAGCCGTTTCGTTTGCCGCCAGGGGTGCGAACAACATCGACGATGACTGCATCAGGCATGGTGGTCTCCCGGGTAAGAGGTGTCCCGGTCGAGCGACCGGACGGCTACAGCGTGCCAGCGTCGCGCTGGACCTGCACCGGATCATCATCTTCCCAGATCTGCTGGATCTCTTCGAGCGACCGCCCCTTGGTTTCGGGGACGGTTTTCCAGATCCAGACATAGGCCACGACGGCGAAGAAACCAAACAAATAGAAGGTTGCCGAGTTGCCGATCTTTTCAATCAGGGTGAGGAAGAACTGGCTCACGAGCCAGGCCGAACCCCAGTTGACAGCAGTTGCTACGGAAACTGCGCGGCCGCGGACGTGGTTGGGGAAGATCTCGTTGATGACGGTCCAGACGACGGGACCGAGCGAGAACGCGAACGAGGCGATGAAGACAACGAGGGCGACGAGTGTGACGATGCCTGCGGTTGTGGGGCCACCCGTTCCGGCACCGCTCGTGTCGGCGTTCTCCATGAAGTGGAAAGCAATGCCGACTGTCAAGAGCGCAGATGCCATTCCGACGAGGCCGGCCAAAAGGAGAGGACGGCGGCCAAATCGATCGACGTAGACAACGGCAATCAGCGTGGCCAAAACATTCACAGCGCCAATGGCCCAGGTTGTTGCGGCGGCCTGATCTTCGGGTGTCGAGAAACCGGCTTCTGCAAAAATTTTGTTGGCGTAATAGATGATGGCGTTGATGCCGGTGATTTGCTGGAAGACAGCGAGGCCAATACCGATCGTGAGTGGCTTGCGGAGTTTCTTAGAGAAGACCTCGGCCCATGTTGCTTTTTTGTCGTCGTCTTCCTGCGCAGCCTTTTCGATTTCCGCGACCTCTGCTGCGGCATCGACGTCGGGACGAACTTTGCTGAGGGCCTTGATTGCATCGTCGCGACGACCGACCTTCACGAACCAACGAGGTGAATCGGGCATGGGGAACATGACGATAAGTAGGAGAACCGCGGGAACAGCAGAAACTCCGAGCATGACGCGCCACATGTCGTTGTTGATGAGTGCTTGATCAACGAGGTAGGCGATGAAGATACCGATAGTGATGGCGAGCTGATAGATGGATACGAATCGGCCACGAAGCCGAGTTGGAGCCTGTTCCGCTGCATAGAGAGGTGCAGCGACAGACGCAACACCGACACCGAAGCCCACGATGAGTCGGCCGATGATGAGAACTGTGGTGTTGGGGGCGAGCGCTTCGAAAAGCGCTCCAACTGTGAAGAGAGCGGCGGCGAGAAGAATGGTGACGCGCCGGCCAATTTTGTCGGCGAGCACTCCGGCGACGAGTGCTCCGACCAATGCGCCGAGGGTGACCCAGGACGTAATGATCTGGATCATCGTTGTGCTTGCGCCGAACGACTTCTGGATTCCTCCGAGTGCACCAGCAATGACACCTTGGTCATAGCCAAACAACAGACCCGAAAGCATGATGACGGCGCCAACTAGCAACAGCCAGATGCCCATCTTCGGCTTCTTATTCGTTGCGCTTGAGGTTTCGGTGATTACGTCGTCGGCCATGGTTCCCCTTCGATCAGTGGGGTAACGCTAGGCCCAGTTTGTTGGCCGATGTCGGACTAATGAGAGGTTGTCGTACCCGAGCCGCGACGGGACTAGCGACTGTTCCACTGACGAACGGCAGGTGTCTCGCGTTCCCAACC
>CAIKHC010000225.1 GCA_903827085.1 uncultured Candidatus Nemicrothrix sp.
ACGGCCAACTTCTTGCGTCTGGAGTCCGGGCTCTCGGTCTTTTGGCGACCGCGGTACTTGCATTCGTGATGCTGATGCGAAGTCCCCGAGTCGGATATATCAAAGCCACGGGCGTGATATTGGTTGCGTATGTGCTGCTCGGCCCGGTGATTTGGCCCTGGTATCTGGTGACCGGGTTCGCACTACTTGCCGCTTGTGGTCTTGGGCGCTATCGCCCGTCATATCTGGTTGTTTGTCTCGCAGCGAGTTGGTTTGTCTGGCCCACTTCAGTGGTCTCAATGGGGACAGCGGGAAGTGGCTATCAGCATCTACGAGGACTTGGCGTTGTTGTGCTCGTGATCGCTCTCGCCTGGGGTGCACAACGTTTTGCTGCTCGGTGGGAGCGGCGTTATCACGGGCTCAGCACGACCGAACGCGAAGCCGCAGTCTCAAACGAACGATTCGAGGTTGACGCGACATGTTGAGCGCAACGGTGTACAACGACGAAACCTCGTGGTCGGTCAGCGGCGTACAAGCGATTGTGTCCGCAATTACCGAACCTTCAAATTTGCTCTGGATCGACCTTGAAGGACCAGATGAGGAGGAGCTCGATGAAATTGCACGAGGTCTCGATCTCCATGAATTAGCCGTAGAAGATGTTCGAAAGCACGGTCAACGGGCAAAACTCAATCGTTATCCGCTTCACGCATTTTTGGTCGCCTATGCCCGCGCTGAGGACGGCGACATGTGCGAGGTGGATTTCTTCATAGGGCCAAACTGGTTGGTGACTGTCCGCGAAACGAATGATCACGGTGAAACGTTCCCAATCGCCGAAGTCGCACGTCGCTATGAACGCATTCGGAGTCTGGATACTGGCGTCGGATTCCTCCTCTATTGCCTCCTCGACGAATTGGTCGATGGGTACTTCGGTGAAGCCGAAAAAGCAGAGGATGCGTTGGAAGCCATTGAGGAGACGCTCTTTGATCTCGGGCCTCCGACCGATGGAACGCTTCAGCAGGAACTACTGGATCTGCGACGATCGATGATTACGTTTCGTCGTAAGGTCGTCCCGTTGCGCGATGTTGCGCTTTCGTTGCTTCGCCGCGAGATTCCGTGGATCGAAGATGCGGCAATCGTGTATTTCGAAGATGTCTTTGATCACTTGCTGCGAGTCATTGATCAGATCGACACACAGCGTGAACTTATGGGCAATGTGGTCGACGCGAGTCTCGCTCTCACGTCAAACCGAATGAACGAAGTGATGAAGAAGATGACCTCTTGGGGCGCAATTCTCATTGTTGCAACCTTGATCGCTGGCATCTACGGCATGAATTTCACCGATATGCCGGAACTCCATTGGAGGTTCGGGTATTACGGCGCGCTTGGGTTGATGCTTTTTACAACGAGTTGCTTGTACTTCTATTTCCGCCGTAAGAAGTGGCTCTGATCCGGAAGATTCCGAATCGGACAGACTCAACGGTGGTGAAGCAGTCTGCGAGCGAGTCGCTCTGACTCGCGTTGGCGCAACGCAACATTCACTTCGAGACGTTCAAGGTGCTGGGCGAGGATCTTGTCGCCTTGAGGCACCTCGTGAGTCTCGAAGAAGGCCATGACCTCGGCTGCAGTTCCAGATTTCGACAATCCACGGATTCCCTCAAGAAAACGTGCAATCGAATTCGATGGCAGGCGAGTAGTGATTGCCTCCCATTCGGAACTCACAAAGAACCAAGCAATTTCGCCAGCATCACGATTTGAAAGTGCTCGACGGAGGAGGAGTGGTGCGTTCTGGCTGCGCACTTCGTCGGTCAACGTCATTCGCACCAATCGGGCAATGAGATCAGGGTCAGGGAAATCAGCAAGAGCTCCGAGATAGCGAAGCTCCTCTTGCGGTGTCGGAGCGTTCTTCATGCGAAGAATGAACTCATCGAAGTCGGCGGATGTTCCGGTCGCTGCAACGATGTTGACCGACGCCGCCACGAGCGCAGGGTCTGGTTCGAGTGCACCGATGTCGAGAATCACATGAGCTCGGGACCGGACGTCGATGTTGCCACCAAGGACTCCAAGGGCTTCAAACAAAACGCCGCGAAGAGCGCGGTCGCGGTCTGAATCCTCGGGGCGAGGTTCGGGGCCGAGTTCTTCATACGCCGGGTTGATGAGTCCGCGCACTCGGGTGTGGAGTGCTGCCCGCCCATCGCCATCGAGGATGCGGTCGAGTGCCGTTAGGCCAGCGATGATTCTTTGCCATACGGAGAGATCGGTTTCTTCGCGGAACGCTTCGGCAACTTCAAGAAAGTCGTGGGCCTCAAGGTCGCCGGCAAGCACCGAGGCCCAGATGTCGTCAACAAGTCCGTACCGCTCGATTGCCGAGAGGTCAGTTTGCGCATGCGTCACCAATGCAGCACGAAGGTCAGGTGCGTAGCGGGCTCGGTAGAAACCGGTGCCCTCGGTGTTGACATAGATCCAGGTTGCTGGCTCGATCAGATCAATATCGATTGATGGTTGATCAAGAAGGACCTTTTCGAACGTGATCACGCCATCTGTTGCGCTGCGCTGCGAAAAGATGAGCGGGACAATCCACTGGGCTGCGTCATCGTGTGCAGGAATGATTGATTCGCCGTCGCCAAGATCGCCGGCATACCCAAAGCGGTGCTGCGAAAGGCGCAGGGTTCGGCCGTCGTTGACGACATCAACAGAGATGACGGGGAAGCCGCCCTGGAAGATCCACGAGTCCATGATTCGACGAACGGGTTCGCCCGTTGCTGATTCGATGGCGTCCCACAGATCGGTGGTCTCTGTAGTGCCATAGGCGTGCTCTGCGAGGTACTGGCGGATGCCCGAACGGAACTGGTCTTCACCGAGGTACTGCTCGAGCATGCGAACAACTGCAGCGCCTTTTTCGTAGGTGAGGATGTCGAACATGCCTTCGGCATCGGCGGGTGAAATGACGGGGTACTCAATCGGACGAGTATTCGTGAGCGAATCGGTATCGAACGCGGCCGTTCGTGAGAGTCCGAATGTTGTCCAGCGATCCCACTGTGGCCGGAACGCATCAGTCGCATGCATTTCCATGAAGGTGGCGAAGGCTTCATTGAGCCAAATGCCGTTCCACCACTTCATCGTGACGAGATCGCCAAACCACATGTGGGCGAGTTCGTGATTAATGACGTCGGTGACGTTGAGCAGTTCTGCCTGAGTAGTGGTGGCGGGGTCAACCAGCAGAAGAATCTCGCGGAATGTGACACATCCGAGGTTTTCCATTGCGCCGAACGCGAAATCAGGGACAGCAACCAGATCAAGTTTGTCGCCTGGATAGGCAATTCCGTAGTAGCTCGTGAAGTGTTGAAGGCAGAAGGCGCCAACCTCGAGGGCGAAGTCCGTGAGGTGGCCTTTCCCCTTGGGGTAGATGACTCGCATTGGCGTGCCATCGACGTCGATCGGGGCTGTGGCTTCGAGTGGGCCGACTACGAAGGCCACGAGATAGGTCGACATCACAATTGTCTCGGCAAAGCGCACGAGATGTTTCCCGACGCGATCAGGTGCAGGTTCGCGTGAACGTTCCGATGCGTTGGAAACGGCAAAGAGGTCTTCGTCGACGATCAGGGAAATGGCGAAGGATGCTTTGTGGTCGGGTTCGTCCCAGCATGGGAATGCTCGTCGAGCATCGGTGGCCTCGAATTGGGTGGTGGCGATGACCTGCTCAACGCCATCGGTATCGGTGAACGTGGAGCGATAGAAGCCGCGCAGTTTGTCGTTGAGTTGTCCGTTGAACCGGACGCGGAGATGCGCTTCGCCAGGAAGGAGAGTGCGTTCGAGCGTGAATGTGACTCGCTCGGTTTCGGCATCGAGACTGACGCCGGTGACGGCGAGAGGTGTGCCGTCAGAGAGGGGGCCTTCGGTGAGTTCAGCGGCCAGGATGTCGAGGTCGAGGGCGTTGCACGCGATGGTGTCAGTCGGGGCGGTGACTAGAACGGAAATCAGTACCTCGCCGGCGAAGGTGGCGGCGCCAAGATCGGGTTCAAGGGTGAGTTCGTAGCGGACAGGCCGAATGGGGCCGTCGAGGCGGTAGGGGTTGGGTTCGCCGTCGTGGGGGAGAAGTTCTGTATCGGTCACGGAGCCAGCGTAGGGTCGGACCCGATGACTGCGCTCCTTCCTCCCTCAGACCGATCCCTCGATGTTCTCTGCGTTGGCAATGCGATTGTCGACGTACTTGCCCAGACCGATGATTCCTTCTTGGAGGATCACGGGATGGTGAAGGGTTCGATGCAATTGACCGATCCCGATCGTGCTCGCACCATTTATGCGGCGATGCCTCCAGCGGTTGAAATCTCTGGTGGCTCTGCTGCGAATACCGCAGCTGGTCTGGCCTCGCTTGGAACTTCAGTGGCGTTCATCGGCAAAGTCGCCGACGACGACTTGGGTGAGGTTTTCGCCCACGACATTCGCGCCGCTGGGGTTGCGTTCCATGGCTTCCCTGCTGTCGGTGCGGCAGCGGCGGCCGGAACTGCCCGTTGCTTGATCTGTGTCACACCTGATGCACAACGAACAATGAACACCTCATTAGGTGTCGCCGGTCAGCTCACGACCGACGATGTTGATCTTTCGCTCGTACCGACCGCACGGGTTGTGTATCTCGAGGGGTATCTATGGGATGAGCCTGCCGCCAAGAGCGCACTTCGGAATGTGATGGGTTGGGCTGCAAGCGCAGGTACCCGAGTCGCATTCACACTTTCCGACGGATTCTGCGTCGATCGACATCGCGCCGAATTCTTAGAGATCGTTGAACATCACGTCGACATTCTTTTTGCAAATGAAGACGAGATCTGTTCGCTTTACGAAGTCGATGACTTCGACGAGGCCGCTCGTCGCGTCGCCGGTCATTGTGCAATCGCTTGTCTCACTCGTAGCGAGGCGGGGTCCGTGATCATCTCGTCCGACGGCGAGCGTGTCGATGTTCCGGCGGCCCCTGCAAACCTTGTCGACACAACTGGCGCGGGTGACCTCTACGCCGCAGGGTTCCTCTCTGCGTGGGTTGGGGGTTCCGATCTCCTTACGGCAGGTCGCACCGCTTCCATTGTTGCGGCCGAAGCTGTTTCTCACCTCGGCGCACGTCCACAGGTAAACCTCTCGGTACTCGTGAAGGGCGCGTTATGAGTTCGTCGTTGAGTTCTTCATGCTTCGATGTTGAGGTGACCGACAAGGTCGCCCATATTCGCTTGAATCGTCCCGACGATCTCAATTCAATGGTCCGAGAGTTTTGGACGGAGCTTCCCGAAATTGTTCGCGGGCTTGATGCACGGGGCGATGTGCGGGCGATCGTTGTGTCCTCCACCGGTCGTCACTTCAGCGCGGGCATGGATCTTGGTGTCTTTACCTCCGGCGATACGGCGATAACGCCTGATGATTCTCATGAAATGGGCCGCGTACGTGCCCGACTGCGTCAAACCGCACTCATGTTGCAGGAGAGCTTCACCTCGTTTGAGCGAGTTCGCATGCCTGTGCTTGTCGCAATTCAAGGAGGGTGTATTGGTGGCGCTGTCGACATGGTGACGGCTGCCGATATGCGATACGCGTCAGCAGATGCGTTCTTTGTGATTCAGGAAATCAACATCGGAATGACCGCCGATGTCGGTACGTTGCAACGCCTCCCAAAAATCATTCCCGATGGCGTTGCGCGTGAAATGGCCTATACCGGTCGGCGTTTGTCTGCCCAACGGGCCCTCGAGGTGGGACTGATCAACGAGATCTTCCCAACTCATGAGGAACTCGTCGCTGGAGTTCTTGCTATCGCTCACGAAATCGCATCAAAGAGTCCGCTTGCGATCTGGGGCACGAAAGAGATGCTCCTGTACTCGCGAGATCACAGCGTGACCGACGGACTGAATCACATTGCGACATGGCAGACAGGTATGTTCCAGCCCTCCGACATGGTCGAGACATTCACGGCAAAGGCCGAAGGTCGAGACCCGGTATTCCCCGACCTGTTGCCAGAACCCGATTCGTTTTAAACGAGATTGGCTGAACGAGGTTGGCTGAACCGGGCCGACTGAATTAGGACGGTTGCTCCATCGGGGGGAGGAAATCCCAAGGGAGATCTCCGACCTTCACGAGGATCGACGAAATCCAACCGCCCATGGCGCCGAGGTTGTCGTCAAGCCGCGTGCCGTCGGCCAACGTTTCTTCGTCGACTTCGTAGCTGCCTTCATAACTGACTTCGATTGCATACTCGGGGTGATCGAAGCTTCCTTCGAAGATTGTCTCGACAGTTGGACCCGAGCGCTCAAGACGGTCTTGCCCAATCGCCGGGCTGGTGTCGGGAAGCGCGGCGATAAGTGCTGCGGGGTCAGGAGCCGATGACAGTCGCTGAACACGTAGGACGAGTTCAATGTCGATTCGGGGCGCTTCATCGAGAGTTTCTCCGATGTACCACGACCGATAGGCAGTCTGGGCCCAGGTGGGCCATGTGAGGGTGAGGTCAGCTTGGACTCGAGGTGGAACGCCCTCACCCGGGAGTCCGTAGGTGGTTTCCCACGTCATATCGCCCAACAGCATGTCCATGTTGAATCGCTCTTCGAAGGCTTGGCGTTCAAGCATCGCCCCTTCGAAGGCATCTCGAAGCGCTCCGATGGCATCGGTGAACACGTGATCAAGCACGGCGTGACCCTATCGGTCTCAGGGAGCGCGTATGCCCG
>CAIKHC010000226.1 GCA_903827085.1 uncultured Candidatus Nemicrothrix sp.
CCACGACGAGAAGCCGGCGAGTGGCAACTGAACCTCTTGCTGACGGCTCGGTTGTCGTCTCGACAATTGATGACGTTGCGGCAGTCACGCTTTCTGCCGGATCAACGGCCTTCTCTGTGTTGCCCGAGGTTGGCCTGCTGGGTGCATCGCTGACACATAAAGGTCGTGAGTACCTCAGCTTTCATGGCGGATCTGCTGCTGCTCGTGAAGGACACACCACCGGGGTTCCGCTGTTGGCTCCTTGGGCAAACCGCTTAGTGGGCTCTTCGTATCGAGTCGGTTCGAAAAGTGTTGATCTGGAAAACCTTCCTCTCCATCGAGATGCAAACGGGCTTCCGATTCACGGGCTCTTTGTTGGTCGATCAGGTTGGGAACTTGTCTCGGTGAAGGGGCAGCCCGGATCGGCCTCGATGGTTGCGGCGTTCAATGCGGCTGCAGACGAAGAGGTCATGGCGGCGTTCCCATTCCCGCATGAGCTCACCGTTGGCTTCACCGTGACGCCCGGTCGATTGATGGTCTCCACCACGATCACCGCCACAGGACGTCGAGCGGTGCCGGTCAGCTTTGGTTGGCATCCGTATTTCCGACTGCCCGACGTTGACCGAGATCGGGTGAGGTTAGGGATGCCGTCTCGCGTCCGTCTTGTGCTGGATGAACGTGGAATTCCCACCGGCGAAGAACGCCCTGAATCGGCTTCGATCGTGAAGCTGGCAGGCGCGGACTATGACACTGCGTATCGATTAGGTCGTGACCGTCAGTTGTTGTTGGCCTCGGGCCGTCGCCGCCTTACCGTTGTTTTTGATCGCAACTATCCCTACGCGCAGATCTATTCCCCAGTGGGGGCAGACTTCATAGCGCTCGAGCCAATGACGGCTCCTACGAATGCACTCTGTCAGGGAACCACGCCCATGGTGGCTCCTGGCGAACGGTTCACCGCTCGTTTCGTTGTTTCTCTTACTTGAACTCAGGAGTTCACATGTCTGACGCACCGCAGCCGATCGAACAATCCAGTGAATGGTGGGAACTCGCTGCGCATCAGGCCGAAATCGCAGACGTGCATCTGCGCGAGCTCTTTGCGTCAGACCCAACGCGTGGCGACCGCCTCAACATTGAAGTCGGCGATTTGTATGTTGATTATGCGAAACACCGCCTTAACGATGAAACGCTCACAAAATTGTTTGCGCTTGCCCGCCGGGCCGATGTTGAAGGTCTCCGAGACGCAATGTGGGCTGGCGAACACATCAACGTCACGGAAGATCGTGCAGTGCTTCACATCGCTCTGCGCGCTCCAAAGGGCGTGGTGTTTACTGACGAAGGCCACGACGTCGTCCCCGATGTTCATGAAGTTCTCGACCGCATGGCTTCGTTCTCGAACAGCGTGCGATCGGGAGAGTGGGTCGGCCACACCGGAAAGCGCATTCGTACCGTGATCAACATTGGTATCGGTGGCAGCGATCTTGGTCCCCGCATGGCGCATGAAGCGCTGTTGCCTTACGCCCAAGAGAACATCGATGTCCGATTCGTCTCGAACGTAGATGGCACTGAGTTCTTTGAACTCACACATGACCTTGATCCAGCCGAGACGTTATTCATCATCGCGTCGAAAACCTTCACGACTCTCGAAACAATGACGAACGCACAAAGCGCACGCGAATGGGCGCTTGCGGCTCTTGGTGACGAGACCGCAATTGCAAAGCACTTCGTTGCTGTTTCGACGAATGCCGCTGAGGTCGAAAAGTTCGGCATTGATACCGACAACATGTTTGGTTTCTGGGACTGGGTTGGCGGCCGTTACAGCTATGACTCAGCAATTGGCTTGTCACTCATGATCGCTATCGGTCCCGACAACTTCACCGAAATGCTTGAAGGATTTCGTCTTGTTGACGAGCACTTTCGAACAGCCCCGATGGAACAGAACTTGCCGTTCATCCTCGGACTCATTGGTATTTGGTACAACAACTTCTTTGGGGCACAAACGCTCGCAGTGTTGCCCTATAGCCACTACCTCGCGCATCTCACGCCGTACTTGCAGCAATTGGCAATGGAGAGCAACGGAAAGTCAACCGACCGCTGGGGCCGCACAGTGGGCACGCAAACCGGAGAAATCGTGTGGGGTCAGCCCGGTACGAACGGGCAGCACGCGTATTACCAACTGATTCATCAAGGTACGAAGTTGATTCCTGCCGACTTCATTGGCCTTGTGTCACCCGCGCACGACGTTGGTGGGCATCAGGACATCTTCATGGCGAACTTCTTCGCTCAACCGGAAGCACTGGCATTCGGTCGAACCGCGGAACAAGTTCGTGCCGATGGCGTCCCTGAAGCGCAGGTTGCTGCACGCACCTTTGCGGGCAATCATCCGACCACCTCAATCATGGTTCCTGAACTTTCACCCAAGGTTCTGGGACAACTCATTGCGACCTATGAACACAAAACCTTCGTGCAGGGTGCGGTGTGGGGAATCGACTCGTTCGATCAGTGGGGTGTCGAGTTGGGTAAGAAACTCGCTCAGGCGATCATCCCCGAACTCACTGCCGAAACTGTGCCCACACTGACGCATGATTCCTCGACGAGTGCGCTGATTCGCCGCTATCGCAAAGGCCGCGGCCGGGCCTAAGCCTGGCCCGGGACAGCAGTCCCGGGAGCGTGGCAGACTCCTTCGTCCACGGGCGAGGAGACTGACGGATGAAGGTTCTGGGCATCGATATCGGTGGCACTGGCATCAAGGGTGCAGTCGTCGACACCAAGAAGGGTCATCTGGTCACCGACCGTCTTCGTTTGCTCACGCCCGAGCCCGCAACGCCCGACGCCGTCGGCATGACTGTTGCCGAGATCGCAAAGCACTTCGAGTGGACAGGTCCAATCGGGTGCACATTCCCAGGCGTCGTGAAGGGCGGGACGGTGTTCACCGCTGCCAACGTCGACAAGTCCTGGATCAATGCCGATGCATCTCGAATCATCAGCGATGCAACTGGCTGTCCCGTCACCATGGTGAACGACGCCGATGCTGCGGGTGAAGCAGAAACTCGCTTTGGTGCCGCTCGAGGGAAGTCAGGCGTCATCCTCACAATTACGTTGGGCACCGGTATCGGTTCTGCGCTCATGATCGACGGAACGCTTGTGCCGAATACGGAACTTGGTCACCTGTGGCTTCGTGGTGGCGACGCAGAAAAGTGGGCGGCCGCGTCGGTTCGTGAACGGCTGGAACTCGACTGGGCCGAGTGGACAGCCCGCGTTGACGAGTACCTGTGCTCGGTCGAGAAACTTTTCTGGCCTGATTTGTTCATCATTGGTGGCGGCATATCGAAGAAGGCCGACAAGTTCATCCCGAACCTGACCTGTCAGACCCCGGTTGTCGCCGCATCGCTTCGCAATGCCGCCGGCATCGTTGGTGGCGCACTTGCGGTGCATCGTCATCGCGAGAAGCACGGAACCGATGGTCAGTCACACGTCAGCAAAAAGAAGTAGTTCGCCCACTCTCAACGAGTTTGAAGTTCTTTCGGCAAATGCGAAGTGTCGGAGAACCGAAACAAACTGAATGAAAGCGATGATGCAATGTGCATTGGTCGCACGACACTGATTGATCCGTGAAACGCAACGAATCGTTCCCATTCCCACGGGACAGGTTCGATGCCGAGTAGGTGACCGAGGCTGACTGCGTTTGCTCCCGAGTGGGCAACAAAGACAATTCGCGGCCCCTCATGGTTCATCTTCCACAGCGGCGGGAATCCGCGGGAACGAGTGCAGTCGATATCTGCGAGAAACTTGGTGAGTCCGCCGACGACGCGTTGATGAAACTCGAGGAAAGACTCTGCGCCAGGGATCGCTTCCCATTGCTCATTGAGCGGCCGACTCCGTTGTTCGGCAAACGCTTTCTCGATCACTTCTGAGGGCGTACCTTGCCAAACTGGTGCGCGGATTTCAGCGATCCAATTATGAGTTTCTGGCTCGAGGCCGAACGCGTCGATGAGCGGTTGTGCGGTTTGTTGTGCGCGAATCAGCGGCGAGACGACAAGACGGTCGATTGGAAGATCGGTGAAGAACGAGGGAAGAAGCTCGGCCTGACGGTGTCCGATGTCAGTAAGCACTGGGTCGTCAACGCCGCCTCCATCGAGTTCCCATTGGGGTTGTCCGTGTCGGATGAAGATCAGTTCCATATCTTTTTCTTTGTGTTAACCGCGACCAGGTCGGCGGCGATGGCGATTGGTCCAGCAGCCGCGATGCCAATGGCGCCGCAGGTCGGGTGCATCAGTAGGGACAGCGACAATGTGTCCGGTGCCAGAAGGTATGTCTTGGTTGCATCCGGGGCATAGGTAGGCCTTCGTTGCTTCGTACGGTTGCACGCGCCGGACCTCGACCTCAAGCCCCATTGGATCGCGTTCCGGTTCGTTCCCCATGTCAACCGAAGAACGCCCAAATGATCAGGCCGATACAAATGACCATGGCAGCCCCGACCATGAAGTAGTCGAAGGGTGAACGTCGTTGTTGGCGATGCGGATTGAATCCCACGTCTCAAGTATCCCTCGTTCTGAGCCTGTTCCCGCGCGTAATTCCCGCTAATTGCGCGGGTAGCCTCGGGCGTATGCGTTCCCCCCGAATTCTCGCTGCCGGATTGATGCTTGTTGCGGGCGTGACGCTTGTCGCCGCTTGCTCAGGTGACACTTCTTCACCCGCCGCTCCTGCCGGCGACGCCGCCCTTGTTCAAGGCCAGCAGATTTATTCTCAGAATTGCGCAAGTTGTCATGGGGCTTCGGGGCAGGGTGGCTATGGCCCCAAACTGGCAGGCGTTGTTGCAGTGAAGTACCCGAACATCGACGATCAGATCGCGCTGATCACCAACGGCAAGGGCGCCATGCCCGCATTCTCGAAGAAACTGAGCGCTGAGCAGATCACGTCCGTCACGCGCTACACCCGCGAGGTTCTCGGGACGAACTAGCGGTTCGTTTGAACATCGGTACAAACGACCCGTGCAAAGTGTGTTGAATCGTTCGTAGTGTCGTCGCCTCGGCGGCATCGATCGCCCTTCGTTCGATTGCTGCTTGCGGAGGTTCGATGCTCGCCACTATTTCTTCGGCGACGCTGTCGGGTATTGATGGTGTTCCGGTCACCGTCGAAGTCCATGTTGCGAACGGGTTGCCTGGATTCACCGTTGTTGGTCTTCCCGATGCGTCATGTCGTGAGGCTCGCGATCGAGTGCGCGCGGCGTTGCTGACATCGGGGTTCGCCTGGCCAGATCGTCGCACCACGGTGAACCTTGCACCGACCTCACTTCGCAAAGTTGGTTCTTCACTCGATCTTGCGATCGCTATCGGTGTCTTGGTTGCAAGCGAACAACTTCCACCTGAGGTCGTTGTGGATCGAGCCTTCCTTGCTGAGCTGGGGCTCGATGGTTCGCTCCGTCACGTGCCAGGAGTTTTGTCGCTTGTTGCGTCGTGTCCGCAGGCGGAAATCGTTGTAGCTCCAACATCACACTCTGAAGCGGCACTCGTTGAGTCATCAGTGATTCGTTGCGCGCCGGAGTTGCGGGCGCTTGTTGATGCCCTCACTGCAGAAGCACCCTGGTCTCGTCCGCCCGACGAGTTACCTGTTGTGCTTCCTGCGGACGGACCTGACATGGCCGAGGTCCGGGGCCATCCGCTCGCTCGATTCGCAATTGAAGTCGCTGCCGCGGGCGGACACCACCTCTTAATGGTTGGCCCTCCGGGGTCAGGCAAGACGATGTTGGCCGATCGTTTACCAGGGCTGTTGCCCGATCTTGATGACGCCACTGCATTCGATGCCACACGAGTTCATTCGGCGGCGGGGGAGGCGCTCGTTGGCGGACTGGTGCGCAGGCCACCGTTGCGCGCGCCGCATCACGGGATGAGTGCGGTGGCCATGGTCGGCGGTGGCACGCATCGAATTCGCCCCGGCGAGATCTCGCTTGCGCACGGGGGCGTGTTGTTTCTCGACGAAATGGGAGAGTTCGGCGCAGTGGTGCTTGATTCGCTTCGTCAACCACTCGAAGAAGGCGTGATCCGCCTTGCGCGCGCCGAGGCACGAGTTCAACTTCCTGCTCGGTTCCTTCTTGTTGGAGCGATGAACCCCTGTCCATGCGGTGAAGGCGTGGTGCCCGCCGCGTGTCGATGCACCGATCGTTCCCTCGATCGGTATCGGCGCCGATTGTCCGGGCCTTTGCTTGATCGTTTCGATGTGCGGATCGATGTCCATCGTCCCGATCCACGCCAGTTGCTCGGCGGGGAGCGCGCCGAATCGAGCTCGGCCGTTGCCGAACGTGTCCGCGTTGCTCGTATTCGAGCCAACGATCGCGGAGTCCGTTGCAATGCCGAGCTCTCAACCGAAGCGCTTGAACGAACGGCACCGCTCACGGTCGAGGCCTCAGCGCTCATCGAACGTTCGTTGGAGGCGGGTCGACTTTCGGCCCGAGGAATGCGCCGAGTGTGGAGGGTGGCGCGCACAATCGCCGA
>CAIKHC010000227.1 GCA_903827085.1 uncultured Candidatus Nemicrothrix sp.
ACCTCGGTTACGACGTAAAGCCACTCAGCCCGGGCGGAAACACCGGCGATGGACTCAACATGGCGATGAAGGCCGGAGCCCAACTCGGCAACACCACCTCGTACTGGGGAACTCCTGTGATGTTCGACCCTGACATCACTCGCAACGGTGAAATGGTTCCGCAGTTCGAATGGGGCCGCGGAGAACCGTCCTCGATGGTGGTGAACCAAAGGGGCAAGCGCTTTGCTAACGAGGCACTCCCCTACAACGATTTCCCGAAAGCATTCGGGGTCTTCGACAACAACAACCAAGAGTTCCCGAACGCAGGACCATGCTGGCAAATCTTCGACAACGCTGTGCGCTCGAAGGTACGCGTGCTGTCAATGTTCCCCGGCGAACCAGACCCCGAATGGGCAATCAAGGCCGACACCATCGCCGAATTGGCTTCGCTCATTGACATCGATCCGAATGCTCTCGTGTCCACTGTTGAACGATTCAACGACAACGCGGCGAACGGCGAGGATCCCGACTTCGAACGGCACCGCAAAGGCCTGATGGGTCCTGGCGCAGTCAAGCCGCTCACCGAAGGACCGTTCTATGCCGTTCGCATTTACCCGGGCATGCTCGGCACAAACGGTGGGCCAATGATCAGCAAAGACGCCGAAGTCCGTCGCCAAGGCGGCGGAGTGATCGAGGGTCTCTACGCCGCAGGAAATACAGCGGCGAATGTCTTTGGTTGGGCCTACCCGAGTGGCGGCGGCACGATCGGCAACGGCACCGTGTTCGGGTACCGAGCCGGGATCCACGCAGGATCCCGACCGGCACGCGACATCTGAGGACCTACTCGCCTTTCGGGATCACGCCACCGGCAGCAATCCATCGGCCAATAACTTCGCCGGCTTCGGCTGGCGAATACACATCTTCCTCGTAGCTCCACTTTCCATTACCGGCGTAGTGGAGGATCGTGTTGACGTCGAAGCCGTAGTAGCCGTCGTCGCCGTCGGGCGCAGGAAGAATGTTCGGAATCAACGCGCTGATGCGGTTGCCTTCGATGAACTTGTATGACACCGGAAATTCCATCGTTGGGAATGGCTGCATCACGCCATTGATCCAGTCGCGGATCTCTTTCTGGCTCTTGAAATAGCCATAGTGATGTTCGCGATAGTGAGCGTCATCGGTGAACTGATCAGCCCACTGGTTCCAGTCGCCCGTTGCCACCGCAATCTCGCCACGCTTGCGGTAGTTCTCGAACTCTTGCTCGATTTCCTCACGGGGGAAGGCGGGCTCAGGAACCGCCGGCGCCCAATCTTCGATGCCTTCGAGCGACCAATCCTGAGGCGTCTCGCGAGTTCCACCGGCCCTGATCCAATCCACAAACACTCGACCAGCATCTTCTGGGTTGTAGTAATCCCCCTCGAAGCTGAACTTCCCGTTTCCGGCATATTCGAGAATTGTGGTGTTCGGGAATCCGAAGCGTCGTCCGGTTCCGGTGGGGTCGGGAAGGTTGTTCCAGATGTAAAAGCTGATCCGGTTGCCTTCGATCATGTACCAATCGATCCAAAGCGTCATGGTCGGATACTCCGCCATGCACTCGACGATCCATTCCTCGATAGCGGCCCGACCGTTGAACACCCCGAGATTGTGCTCTTCGTAGAGAGCATCCTCGGTAAACAGTTGCGCCCATCCGGCCCAATCGTGGGTCTCGATGCCACGGCGCCGGAACTCAGCGAATGCAGCTTCAATTTCTTCACGAGGGTACGTCGTCATTGAAATCTCCTTAGGTACGAACTCTTGGTGAACTACGGACGAGAAAAGTCGCGGTTTGCTTGACGCGGGGGCATCTTCATCCCGGCAGGGGCAACCCAACCTGAAGCAGTGAGGTCCTCGAAAACATGAACCATGTTGAGAAGGTCTTCCTCATAGCGAAACTTGCCGTCGCCGGCGTAGAGAAGGGTCGTGTACGCAGACTGTTGGCGTCCATCGGGAAAGACCTGCCGGTACTTGATAATGACTTCCTCGCCGTTGACAAACACCCCGTCGACGGGGAACCTCCACTCTTCGATTCCTGTCATGGAGTCGAGGAGGAACTCCCGAATGGCGTCGATGCCTTCCACTCGACCCCACGCCGGATCAATGAACACCGCATCATCGGTGAAAAACTGTGTGAGGTCGACCCAAGGGCGCTTGCCCTCGTCAACCTCGGCGCGGAACGCCAAGTAGCGCTCAAGGACCGCCTTCAACTCTGGCGAAGCGTTCTCCACATCATCCCCCTCGTCCCCCGACTGGTGGGCTCACACTATCGGCTTTGCGAAATCGACGAGCGACTCATCGCTATTGCGAAAAGTCGCCACTCATGAGTCGGCGGCCAAACGGACGTGGCGACGCAACGCTTCGATTTCTGACAATCTGACGACGCGATATTTCGTTGTCGAGAGCACTACTTGCAGGGGGAATTTCCATGGGCGACATAATCGATACCGATTACATCCGTCGGGCAGTCGAGTATTCCGATCTCGCGGCACTTCGTATCTCGATCTTTCAGGCCACCGGCGATGAGGAAATTGGACGTCTGGGCCCGGTCGCAACCCTGAGCGAGGACGACAAGACCCGTCTCAGGGAACGCTGCGTCGAACTCATCGAGAGTGATCTCGCGTCGTGGACACTCCGAGCCCCGTCTGATGACGAGATCAACTTGATGCTCGACATGGTCCTGGGCAAGCCCACCTCTCCAGGCGACTTCGAACTGCGCAAGATGGTTCTGTCATTCGAGGACTTCCCAGGATTCGCTGAATGGTCGAGTCCCGAGGCCACGGCACCCGAGGGCTTCCACGTCGCCATCATCGGTGGAGGATTCAACGGCATCGCCACTGGCGTGCAGTTGGCACAACTCGGAATTGAATTCACCGTGTATGAGCGTCGCGATGAACTAGGCGGAACCTGGAGCATCAACCGCTACCCCGACATTCGCGTCGACACATTGAGTGCGTCCTACGAGTTCAGTTTCGAAAAGGAGTACCCGTGGACCGAATACTTCGCGCGCGGACCCGAGGTGAAGGGTTATCTCCACCACATCGCCAAGAAGTTCGGCGTGTTGGAAAACGTGAAGTTTGGCCACGATCTCGTTGAAGCACGATTCAACGACACGACCAAGTTGTGGCATGTCACCTTCCGGATGAGCGACGGTTCGACCGTTTCCCGAGACGTCAACGCAATTGTTAGCGCAGCGGGTCTCTTCGCAAACCCGAACTTCCCCGACTTCCCCGGAATTGAAAATTTTGGCGGCACGGTCATCCATCCCACGCAATGGCCCGAAGGCATTGACCTCAGCGACAAACGCGTTGCGGTGATCGGTAACGGATCGACCGGCGTGCAGTTGCTTGGTCGTGTTACGGAGATGTCCAAACACGTCACCATGTTCCAACGCACACCACAGTGGATCAGCCCACGCGATAAGTACGGCAAGCACGTTGAACCCGAGATCAGTTGGCTCACGAGCGCCGTACCCGGTTACTGGAACTGGTGCCGAATCACTTCAATCATGCACCTGTTTGATTTCGACAAGGACTTCCTGATTCGCGACGAGGAGTATGAGAAGACCGGTGGACAGATCACCGCCAAGAGCGACTTTGTTCGAAACATGCTTCTTGACTACATCAAGTCCGAAACCGGTGGTCGTCAGGACCTCATTGACAAGTTGATTCCTGACTACGCCCCCATGGTGCGTCGACCAATCGTCGACAACGGTTGGTACCGAGCTCTCACTCGCGACAATGTCGATCTCGTCACCGAAGACATCGTGCGTTTCACCGACACTGGCATCGAAACAGCCGACGGCGTGCACCACGATCTTGACGTTGTTGTTTCCGCAACTGGTTTCGACATCGTCAAGTACCTCTGGCCGGCCGAGTACTTCGGTCGCAATGGTGTGAACCTCCACGAAAAGTGGGAAGAGGAATCGCCGATGGCCTACGTCGGGATGATGGTTCCAGGGTTCCCGAACCTTTTCACCCTCTATGGGCCGAACTCTCAGCCCGTCTCTGGCGGCGTTGCGCTTCCCGCTTGGTACCAAATGTGGGCAGGCTTTGTTGCACGTTGCCTCATCGGAATCATCGAGCAGGGTAAGCAGACCGTTGAAGTCACCGATGAAGCCTTCCGCGACTACAACGACAAACTTGTTATCGAATCTCAGAAGCTCATCATGGTGACCGAAGAAGCATCAGCAAAGAAGAACTACTACGTGCAGAACGGACGTATGCAGGTCAACGCACCTTGGGAAACGCACGACTACTACCGAATGACGTCGTACCCCGATCCCGAAGCGATCATTTTCGAATGACGTTGTTGGTTCAAAGCCACGGAGCTTCGAACCAACAACGCATTAGGAAAGCACGTAGTCGTCGATAGTGATGTCGCGGGTCCACGCCCAGTAATCAACGAGTCGGAATGGGCTCACGGTGTGAATTTCGCCAGCATCATTTCGGAAGTGCGTATGCGTGATGCTTGGATGTGACCACACCATCTGCTTGATGAGTGCTTGGTGCTTGGCGTGGTACGCCTCGTAGAGTTCAGGCTTCGGTTCCATCGACGTTGCACCGCTGCTCGCAAGTTCGTCGAGGCACTTACTGATGTACCTCATTTGGCATTCCGAATGGAAGATCAGACTTCCCCCGTGATTGAGGTGTGTGCTCGGCCCGTACATCATGAAGAGGTTCGGGAATCCTGGAACCGTGATGCCGAGGTAGGCCGACGGACGATCGCTCCAGAAGTCATTGAGCGACACACCGTCGCGACCGACGAATTCCATCGGGAAGAGCACCTTGCTCATTTGGAATCCGGTTGCGAAAACGATGACGTCGGCGTCATAACGCTCACCATCGACCGTGACGAGTCCATTGGCATCGATGTGGTCGATCTCCGTGCGCACAAGTTCGACGTTGTCACGCTTCAACGCACGCAACCATGATCCGTTGTCCTGAAGCGTTCGCTTGCCCGTCGCCGGATAATCCGGGATGACCTTTGCCAGCAACTCCGGATCGTCCCCCACCTGACCGGCGATCCAGTCAGTGAACATTTGGCGTGCCATATCGTTCGCCGCGTTGATCGAACGATCTTGGTGGGGCCAATCTGGATCAATGACTGCGTTCGCAAGCGACCCGTCGCAACCAGGCCAGAACAAAAGGAAGCGATACCAGCGTCCGTAGAACGGGAGATGTTGAATCGCCCACGTCATCCCTGCCGGAACTTTCTCGTGATAATTCGGATTCGGGAACATCCACTGCGCCGTGCGTTGAAACACAACAAGTGATGCAACATCGGGAGCGATTGTCGGTGCGATCTGAAAGCCACTCGCGCCCGCTCCGATCATGAGAACACGTTTCCCAGTGAAGTCGACTGAGTGATCCCAACGAGCTGAGTGGAACGACGGACCCGAGAATGAATCAATCCCAGGAATGTCAGGGATCTTTGGACGATTCAACTGACCAACGGCGGTAACGACTGCTCGGGCGTCAAGTATTTCCTCGGTGCCATCCGAAGAACGAACGGTGACGTGCCAAAGACCAGCAACTTCGTCCCAAACAGCGCGCACCACTTCAGTCGAGAATCGAATGCTCGACCAAAGATCGTGCCGGTTCGTAACTTCCTCGAAGTACGCGCGAATTTCCGGCTGCTTGGCGAAGTACTCCGTCCAATGGTCTGAGGGTTCGAATGAATAGCAATAGAAATGGTTCCCAACATCGACGCGACAACCGGGATAGGAGTTCTCGTACCAAGTGCCACCCACACCGGCGTTCTTCTCGATGATGGTGAACGGAATACCAGCCTGTTTGAGTCGGATGCCAGCAAGAACACCTGACTCCCCGGCTCCGATCACCACGACGGGCAGCGCTGCACGAGCCTCAGCCGATGAATGGCTCACGACACTTCGCTGATCGCTGCCGTCGAGCTCCATGTCTTCCAACATCATCGGCACGTACTCAGCAGGAACTTCCTCGCAAACCAACCACGCCATCATCTCTCGCAACAGTGCTTCATCGGGCGGTGGCGGCAGAACGCAGCCAGCATCACGGAAGCCGATGATTGCTTCGAGGGCTCGGGCACGAATCTCGGCCTTCTGATCCTCAGGGAGGTAGCCCTGAATCTCGTTAAGGAACAGGCCCAAAGGCCGGATTGGTCCTCGGATCCACGACGCATCGCCGGTCATGTGGACCATCGACAAGACGAGGGTCGGGATACTGACATCGGCCAGCATTGCCTCGATTTTCGCATCATCATCGGTGATCGGCAGTCCGACGTGCGGATTGCCTTCGTAGATTCCGTTCACGAGTTCCCCTAAGTAGACCAGTTGCCCGACGATAGGTCTCGTAGAGCCCTCCGCGGAAACGCCCGCGCTCGCTGCCCATTACTGTTGGGCCAGTGCAGTCGCCCAAATCGCGGCTCGGAACCTTATGGGGGAACCATGGCAGATCTCGTGATTCGAAACGGACTCATTGTTGACGGAACTGGCGCCCCCGGCGTCGTCGGCGACATCTCGATCACCGATGGGGTCCTTACTCAAGTGGGCGGAACCGTCGCCGAAACCGGTGTGGATGAGATCGACGCCACCGATCGCATCGTGACGCCCGGGTTTGTCGACGTTCACTCGCATTACGACGGACAGGTCTTCTTTGACAACGCGCTCACCCCAAGTAACGGACACGGCGTCACCACTGTCGTACTTGGCCTTTGCGGCGTTGGTTTCGCACCGGCTCGCCCAACCGATCACGAAATGCTCATCACCACGATGGAATCGGTCGAAGACATCCCGGGCGATGTCCTGCGAGTAGGCCTTCCCTGGACATGGGAATCGTTCCCCGAGTTCCTCAATGCGGTCGAGGCAAACAACTACGCGATGAACGTTGCTGCTCAGATCGGTCACATCCCTGTTCGCTCCTATGTAATGGGTGAACGTGCAATCGCAAACGAACCGGCAACTCCCGAGGACATCGCTGCCATGTCCGCGATTGTTCGCGAAGCAGTCGACGCCGGTGCCGTCGGATTCTCAACCTCGCGAGTCCTTGCCCACCGCACTGCAGCGGGAGACCCCGTTCCGGGAACCTTTGCCGCAGAAGACGAACTGTTCGGTATTGCTGGCGCAATGGCCGATACCGGCCGCAAGGTTGTCTTCCAACTCGCACAAGCCGGCATCGACGGTTTCGAGCCTGAATCCTCAGTTGCCGAAGTTGAGTGGATGCAACGCCTCTCCGCTGAGACCGGTCTTCCCGTTTCGTTCCTTATCCTTCAGACCGACGGTGCACCCGACCTGTGGCGTCAACTCATGAACTCATGCGTTGAAGCCGAGGCCATGGGCGCACATCTTCGACCACAGGTTGCAAACCGTCCGTTCGGCATGCTCCTCGGACTTCCTGTTCGACATCCATTCATGAAGCGCAAGACGTTCCGTCGCGTCTACGACGAAACGTCATCGTTTGAAGCGTTGCGCGTGCGCCTTGCCGATCCCGAGATTCGCTCTGCGATCCTTTCCGAGGAGGACACCGAATTTTCGGGCGACTCCTACGAGGGCATGGGCCTCATCGCCACCTACAAGCCAGACATGGTCTACCCACTTGGCGATGACCTCGACTACGAACCGCTTGAGTCCGATTCACTCGCAGCCCGCGCCGCTGCTGCCGGCATCGCTCCTCTCGAGCTGTTCTACGACCTGATGCTCGAGCGTGACGGCGGAACGATGTTCCTCGTTCCGATGTTCAACTACGCGAACACGAATCAAGACGACATCCTCGAGATGCTCAACCATCCGGCAGCGCTCATCGGCCTCGGCGATGGAGGCGCTCACTTGGCAACGATCTGCGATGCGTCAATGCCGACCTATCAGCTCTCCCACTGGGTGAAGGGTCGAGAACGAGGACCTCGCCTGCAACTCGAAGCAGCGGTCAAGATGCAGACACACGACACTGCCGAGTTCTACGGATTTACTGACCGCGGAACTCTCGAGGTCGGTAAGCGTGCCGATCTCAACGTGATCGACATGGAACGTCTCACGCTCACAATGCCTCGGGCCGTTGCCGACCTTCCCACTGGAGCCACACGTCTACTCCAGGATGCCATCGGCTACGACGCCACCATCGTGAACGGTGTCATCACTCGTCGCAATGACACCGACACCGGCGCTCGTCCCGGGCATCTCATCCGCGGCTCACGCTAACTAGGGCTCCAGACGCGAAGACGCCGCCCCAGTGGGCGG
>CAIKHC010000228.1 GCA_903827085.1 uncultured Candidatus Nemicrothrix sp.
CCCAAAGAGTTCGAACGGATCTGGTTGTTCGGGCACGTGTCGCTCTGAGGTTCTCGATCAGGAATCGGATTGGTTGGCGAGGCCATCGAGCCACGCTTGAAGCATCACCGCGGCAGCGACCTGGTCGACCATCTGGCGCTGGGAACGTCCCGGCACCGCACCCTCCTGCAGCAGGCGGGTGGCCGTCACCGTGGTGAGCCGTTCATCGTAGGGAACCACCGGGATCGATGTCGCCGCAACGAGTTCGGCGATCTCAGCCCGCACCAGCAAGGCCGCTGGACCTTCGCTCCCATCAAGGGAAAGTGGGAGTCCGACCACGAGTGTGTCGACCTCCCATTCCGCCGCGATAGCAAGCAGATTGTGGTGATCGATGGCGTGGTTCGCCGAGCGCTGCACTGTTTCTATTGGCGAGGCCACCGAACCGGAGGAGACAGCGACACCGATTCGACGCTCGCCAAGATCGATTCCGAGTGCGCGCACTAGGAACGGACCGCCGCCCGAACAAGATCGAGGGCTTCATCCAGCGCTTCGGGGTCCTTGCCGCCGGCAACTGCGAGGTCGGCGCTCTTGCCGCCGCCACCTTTGACCTTCTTGGCCGCATCGGCGATGAGTTCGGATGCATTGAGGCCCGAGTCAGCAGCAACAGCGGCCACGATCGTGACACCGCCACCGTCTGGTGCGGTTCCGAGAACAACGGCCTTGATACCGGCACAGTCGCGCACAGCAACCGCTAGGTCTCGGACGCCGTCGCGATCGAGTCCGTCGACACGAGCGATGACAATGCCGTCGACAGCTTGTTC
The DNA here is from genome assembly GCA_903827085.1 of uncultured Candidatus Nemicrothrix sp. Taxonomy (GTDB): domain Bacteria; phylum Actinomycetota; class Acidimicrobiia; order Acidimicrobiales; family Acidimicrobilacustridaceae; genus Acidimicrobilacustris; species Acidimicrobilacustris europaeus. Next base: position 801 of record CAIKHC010000228.1, read on the forward strand.
GGCGAGTTCACCGGAACGACCTGCAGCAGCCTGTCGCTCAAGGTCGCGAATTCGAGTGCGGAGGTCTTTCACTTCAGCAACACGGCGTTCGACAGCATCGACAAGTTCGTCGGTAGCAACACCCATCGCATCGGCCGCAGCCTTAATGCGTCGCTCGTCTTCACGAAGTCGCTCAAGAGGACCCATGCCCGAAACTGCTTCGATTCGTCGAATGTTGGAACCGATAGAGGCTTCGCTGATGATCTTTACCGGGCCAATATCGCCAAGTGCTTTGACATGTGTACCGCCGCACAATTCGGTGGAATGCGGGCCAGCTTCGAGAACCTTGACGACATCGCCGTACTTGTCACCAAAGAACGCAATGGCGCCTATTTCTTCGGCCTTGTCTTTCGTCGTTTCGTAATGACGAGCCGGAGAGTTGGCGAGAATATCGCTGGCAACGAGGTCTTCGATCGCAACGATTTCGTCGTCGCTCAAGGCTTCGTAATGGGAGAAGTCGAAACGAAGACGGTCAGGCCCAACAAGCGACCCTTGCTGTTTAACGTGATCGCCAAGTGTTTCCCGCAATGCCCAATGGAGCAGATGCGTTGCAGTGTGATTGCGCTTGATGGCGTCGCGACGTTCACCGTCGATGACCGCAGTAACGGTTTGACCAACTTCGATATCGCCTTCAAGAACTTCGAAGCGGTGGCGCACAACGCCGGGTGCGCCGTAGACCGTTTCAACGATTCGAGCACGACCGGTAGGCGAGGTGATCACACCGGTGTCGCCAACCTGTCCGCCCGATTCTGCGTAAAACGGGGTGTGGTCGAGAACGATTGAATCGTCAGTAACCGCAAAAACATTCGCGTCGATCGCGTACGAATCGTCGCCGAGGAAATGCGTGGGACCGTGTTCAGCCGAAACGGCAGCGAATACTTCGACGCTTTCGCCACCCGCGCCCTTACGGGCTTCCTTGGCCCGCTGACGCTGTTCGGCCATTTCAGAAGCGAAGCCGTCTTCGTCCACATCGTGGCCTCGCTCGAGCGCGATTTCGCGAGTGAGTTCAAGCGGGAAACCATGCGTATCGTGCAGAAGGAATGCGACAGAGCCACCGATAGTTGCGCCAGGACCGAGACGATCGAGTTCTGTGTCGAGCAATGCCGTGCCGGATTTGAGCGTTGCCCGGAATCGTTCCTCTTCGCGCGCCACAACCGTGCGAACGAAATCTTGTTGCTTCACGAGATCGGGATAGGCCTCGCCCATCACTTCGACCGTCGTGTCGACGAGCGTCGGCGTGACGAGATCAGCGACGTCGAGCAAGTAGGCCTCGCGCACCGCCCGGCGAATGATCCGGCGCAGCACGTAGCCGCGTCCTTCGTTCGACGGGTTCACACCGTCGCTGACCAAAAACGCGGTGGCGCGAATATGGTCGGCAATCACGCGCAGGCTCTTGTTGTCCAGGTCGGTGCAGCCGGTCTCGCGTGCTGCGGCGCGGATCAGGGCGTCAAATAGGTCGATCTCGTAGTTGCTGTGCACGTGCTGCAAAATCGCCGCCA
>CAIKHC010000229.1 GCA_903827085.1 uncultured Candidatus Nemicrothrix sp.
GGGGAGACGATCTTCGCGTCGAGGGCGTCGTTGTTGAGCTCCTTGACGGCGCCGACAATCTGCATGAAATCGTCCGGTCGTTCGGGCCAAGAAGCGGACGTCGGCTCGGCGTTCTTCTCGATCATCTCGTCGACGATTCCAAAGAATCACGAATCGCTGCAGGAATCGATCATCCCGATGTTCTTGTCACTGGTCACCCATACGTCGACATTTGGGCTGCGGTGAAACCTTCAGTTGTCGGCATCGCTGCGTGGCCAGACATTCCCAAAGGCCAACCGTGGAAAGAAGGTATCTGCGCAGCGCTTGGCGTCGATGACCCTCGGCTGTTCTGGAAGAAGATCCTGAATTCGGTGTCGTCCTATGCCGACCTGCAACCACCACTCGTGGGCGCAGTCGAGCAACTCATCGACTTCGTCACTGAGCCTTCGTAATCGGCCGCCGCTGCCACGGGTAGCGTTCCTCCTATGACCGACTCCGCCGTGACTTACGAACTCCAAGACCGCGTCGCCCTCATCACGATCGACGACGGCAAAGCCAATGCCATCAGCCACCCGATCGCTGCCGGCATTCACGATGCACTCGAAAAGGCAAAGACTGAAGCGGGCGCAGTAGTACTGGCTGGGCGTCCCGGCCGTTTCTCCGCCGGCTTCGATCTTTCCGTCATGACATCAAGCCCCGAGGCAGCCCGCAATCTCCTCAAGGCTGGCGCCGACATCGCCATTGAGATTCACGAGTTCCCCATGCCGGTGGTCATCGCATCGACCGGCCATGCACTTGCGATGGGCGCAATCTTGCTCATGTCCGCCGACGTTCGTATCGGCGCAGAGGGCAACTACAAGATTGGCCTCAACGAGGTCGCTATCGGGATGCCCGTCCCCAAGTTCGCCGTTGAACTCGCTCGTACGTCACTTTCAAACACCGCTTTCACTGCTGCGGTCAATCACGCAACCGTGTACGACCCTGCTGGCGCGGTCGTTGCCGGCTATCTCGATCAGGTTGTCGCCGACGACGCTGTGCTCACAACCGCACTCGCCCACGCCGCCGACCTTGCCGAACGCCTCGACTCTGATGCATTTGCACTCACCCGAACGAACTGCCGCGGCGCATCGCTTGATCTCATTCGCAGCGGCCTCGCCGCGGACATCGCAACCTTCGTCGTGAAGGTTCCCGAAGCCTGATCAATCGTTACGGGTTCACTTTTTCGGAGACGATTACTTCGTACCGCCAACGCGCCAGTTCCGGCATCTTTTCCACCGGATTGGCGTTGACGATGGCATGCTCCCGCTCTACTACTTGGGATTCACTGAAGACGGCGATAGCGCTCGCCTACCCTCAGCGTGCGAACATGGGAACGGGAGTTCCCGTTCCCTCGGAGGGAAAACCATGATCAACACCATTGTCGTGCCACTTGATGGATCCGAACTTTCACACACTGCGGTGCCGATCGCGAATGAAATCGCTGCCGCACTCGATTCTTCTGTACTTCTTCTCGCCTCTGGCTGGGGAAGCACCGTCGAGGAGTTGCAGTCCTATCTCAACGAAAAGGCAACTTCTCTTTCGGTTCCTTTCACTACGTCGGTCGTACCCGACACATTCCCTGCCGCCGCTATCGCCGACGCAGTAGCGAATGCCGAAGACGCCATCGTCATGGCAACCCACGGACGCTCAGGATTCGGCAAAGCACTCTTGGGTTCGGTTGCTGAGGATGTACTCAAACGCTCTGACCACCCCGTACTGCTTGTCGGTCCAGCAGCACGGACATTCTCGACTTTCAATAACTCGACCATGGTCGTCACCACCGATGGTTCACCAATCTCATCGATGATCCTTCCGAGCGCTGTGCGTTGGGCCAAAGCGTTGTCGATGTCCATCGTCGTTGTCTCAGCGGCAGCTGGCGGAGGCACCCCTCTCGGTGGCGCCGACCCAGAAAATCTCGCACGTGCTGTCGAGTCTGCCGTTGCTTTCTTCACACAAGAGGGAATTACAACCCGATCGGAAACCGTGATCGGCGCAGATGCTGCCGATGCAGTTTCCGATTGGGTAAATGCCAATGACGTAGCAATGGTCGCGATGGCAACCCACGGACGCGGTGGACTCGCTCGCACCGCTCTCGGAAGCACC
>CAIKHC010000230.1 GCA_903827085.1 uncultured Candidatus Nemicrothrix sp.
CCGGCGATTCCGAAGGAACCCAAGAAGATCAAGTATCCGTTCGACGCCAAGTTCCTTGATGCTCAGCGATTGCATTTGCTCGAGGAACGCCGTCGTCTCGTTCACGACGCTGAAACGCTTACCGCCGAGGCCAACTCGCTTGCAGAATTACGTGAGCCGGGCGATGTGCAGTTCGATGAAGAATCGGGCGAAGGTGACACGCTTGCAGTTGAGCGTGAACGTGACCTCGCACTTTCGGCACAGTTCCTCGATCAGGTCGACGAAATCGATCGGGCGATGGCCAAAATCGGTCAAGGCACCTACGGCATTTGCGAGATTTCTGGTCTCGCCATTCCTAAAGAACGCCTTCGTGCGATTCCGTGGTGCCGCGAGCGTGTCGAGTACAAGGTTGGCAACTTCCGTCGCTGAACAACCACGATTCGGGCAGAACAGCCCCTAGGTTGGACCCCGTGACATCGTCGACTTCATCTGCCACTTCAGTGCCCACACATCGGGTGCTGTTTGGCGCGGTTGCGGTCGGGTGGGTTCTCGCTGATCAACTTACAAAGTGGTGGGCGGTGTCCTCGCTCAAGGACAACACCATCGATGTTGTCTGGACACTGCGCTTTCAGCTGCTGACAAATTACGGAGCATCGTTCAGCCTCGGTGCCGGGTATGGCGCCTGGATCGGGATCCTTGCCCTTGTTGTTGTCGGGATCTTGGTGTGGAAAGGCGGATCAGTTCGCACGCGATTGGGTGCAGTTGCTTTGGGCATGATCGTTGGCGGCGCATTGGGCAATGTCCTTGATCGCGCATTTCGCAGCGATTCGGGGTTCTTCCAAGGTGGCGTCATCGATTTCATCGACCTCCAGTGGTGGCCGGTCTTCAACATCGCCGACATCGGCGTCGTGTGTGGCGCCATCCTCCTCGTGATCTCCACGCTTCTGAATCCCGAACCTGACGCAAGTGACATTGCCGTCGAAACTTCATCCTCAACGATCGAGAGCAACTGATATGGCCTATATCGAGGTCATTCCCGAATCATTGGCCGGCGAACGCATAGACCGTGTCGTGGCCATGATTACCGGCGCAAGTCGCACACGTGTCACCGATTGGCTTGAACAGGGTCTCGTTGTTTGTAACGACATCGTTGTGTCCACTCGTTCTCGTCGAGTGGCCGATGGCGACACCATCACGGTCAATGTCGAGCCCGACCTCGGTCCAGAGCCACTGATTGCCGAACCCGATATCACTGTGCCAATTGTGTATGTCGACGACGACGTGATCGTGATCGACAAGCCCGCCGGGCTCATCGTGCATCCCGGGGCAGGCAATGCCACCGGAACGCTCGTGCAGGCCATGCTTGCGATCTATCCGGAAATCGCCAACATCGGCGAACCGGAACGCCCGGGTGTTGTACACCGTCTCGACAAAGACACGTCCGGGCTTATGCTCATGGCGCGCTCACCAGAAGCGCATGTCGAACTCAGTTCGATGTTGGCCGAGCACGAAGTCGAACGCACCTATCTCGCTCTCGTTTGGGGTATCCCCGAAGCGGGTAGTGGCCTCATCGACGCGCCGATCGGTCGATCAACTCGCGAACCAACCAAGATGGTCGTGAGCGCGCAAGGCCGAGAAGCGCGCACTCGATACACCGTTCTTGAGATCTTTGATGAGGTCGTGCAATGCGCGTTGGTCGAGTGTCGTCTCGAAACTGGGCGTACCCATCAGATTCGCGTGCACATGGCGGCAATCGGCCATGCCGTCGTTGGCGACGATCGTTATAAGGGGGTTCGAGCAGCAATCGAAACTCCGCGCATCTTCTTGCATTCAGCTGCGCTTGCATTCGATCATCCGGTGCGTGTCGACGAGCGACTCGAGTTCGTCTCGGAACTTCCCGAAGATCTTGCGTCAGTGTTGGAGCGAATCAGGAACCAGACGCCCACGGTGGAGTCACCGAGGGAGTAGAGGCAACTTCGCTGGGCCACTTGCCCTGACCTTTGGCCATTGAAACGATGTCAGCCAAGGTTGCAGCTTCGAGGTAGCGACGCATGTGTTCGCCGACGTCGTCCCATACGGCAAGCACCACACATTGCCCTTCGTGGTCGCAAGCGCCATCGGTGTGAGGTTGGCCGAAATCTCCGGCGACAATCGGACCATCGACCGCGCTGACGATGTCGGACAAACTGATTTCCTTGGGCGTGCGGGCCAAGACATAACCGCCGCCAACGCCGCGCTTTGAGCGAACGAGACCAGCACCTTTCAGTGCGAGAAGGATCTGTTCGAGATACGGCTGGGGGAGACCAGTGCGCTCGGCGATGTCGCGCACCGACGTGGGCCCGCCCTCGTCAGAGTGCAACGCCAGGGACAGCAGTGCCCTGCTTGCGTAGTCGCCTCGGGTCGATACCTTCACGCCCGGCATCGTAGGGGGAAGCGGCCGAGTCGGGGACATAGTGGCCTCGGCACTACCGTGATTGCCGGAGGGCCACCGTGGATTCCCGATCTTCAACAACTTCTGCTTCGTCCGACGGACTTGTGCTCCCCGACTATGACGGGGCCTGCATCTCGAACATCGTTCCGGCTCTTCTCGATCCATCGAACCCATGGCCCACATGGATTCCCGAGGTCGCGGCCGATGCTGATCAGGTTGTGCTCCTTGTGCTTGACGGCATCGGCTGGAACCAGATGCTCGACCGTCGACATCTCACACCCACGCTCTCGGCAATGGCGGGCGGACCCATCACGAGTGTTGCGCCATCGACGACAGCGACTGCCCTCACGTCAATCAGCACCGGGGTTGCGCCGGGGTTGCACGGGATCATGGGTTACCGCATGGCGATCGGTCGCGACATCCTCAATATCTTGCGCTGGTCCGCGAGCGGACGCGACGCGCGTAAAACCATTGTTCCTGAGTCGGTCCAATCACTCGACGCGTTTGAAGGGCAACGTCCGCCAGTGATTACGCGGTCGGAGTTTCGCGACTCTGGTTTCACTCGCGCTCACCTCGACAAGACGCGCCTTGTGGGTTGGCGCGCTTCATCGACATTGGTGACCGAAATCGCTGCTGCAGTCAATCGCAACGAACCATTTGTGTACGCCTATTACGACGGCATTGACAAAATTGCGCACGAGTTCGGACTCGGCGCGCATTACGACGCTGAACTTGCGTTTGTCGATCGTCTTGTTGCCGACGTGCTGAGTGTGTTGCCGTCCGGCGCAGTGCTTGTGGTGACATCCGATCACGGACAAGTCGATGTCGGTGACGACGTCATCACCCCGGACGCATCGGTGATGGCACATGTCGACCTGCAGTCGGGTGAAGGCCGCTTCCGCTGGCTTCACGCCCGACCCGGTCACGCACGGGCTCTCTTCGACGATGCAGCTGCACAGCATTCGGATCGATCATGGGTGGTCACCGTCGATCAAGTGATCGACGAGGGCTGGTTCGGCTCCGAGGTCACCGACGCCGCAAGGTCTCGTCTTGGCGACGTTGCGTTGGTGGCCAGAGAGGCTCTGGCCTTCTCTGATCCGGCCGATAGTGGGGCGTTTCCGTTGCGAGCTCGTCACGGCTCGCTTACTGCTGACGAGATGTTTGTGCCGCTACTGGTTGGATCGCGTTGAGTCCTCAGCGAGACTGTCGGGATGACTGATTCAATGAACGGCGGAGCTGAACGAGGCGAACTCATCCTTCCGATTGACGAAAGCACAATCGTGGAAGAGCAGCGCGAGATGGTGTCAGAGCCAGCAAAGGTGATGCGCGTTGGCTCAATGATCAAGCAGTTGCTTGATGAAGTTCGACAGACCGAACTCGACGAGCCATCAAGAGTTCGCCTGCGTGCGATTTACGACACCTCAATCGACGAACTTGGTTCGGCGCTCTCACCCGACCTTCGTGACGAGTTGAAACGTCTTGCGTTTCCCTTCGCTGAAGACGGGACTCCGACCGATATCGAATTGCGTGTGGCCCAAGCGCAGCTCGTTGGCTGGCTCGAAGGCC
>CAIKHC010000231.1 GCA_903827085.1 uncultured Candidatus Nemicrothrix sp.
GCCAAGCTCCTTAGGGAACTTGAACTTGCAGGAGCGACAACGCCGCAAGAACGACGCGCAAGGTTCCGTACCGTGGTTTTGGTGAGATGGCCCGATGGTTCCGAAACCATCACAGACGGAGTTGTTTCCGGTGTCATCGCTTCTGAACACAGAGGCGATGGGGGATTCGGATACGACCCTGTATTCGTTCCTGACGATGGCGATGGTCGAACATTCGCTGAAATGAACTCCTCAGAAAAGCATGCGATCAGTCATCGGGGTCGGGCACTGCGTGCATTGGCGCTGAAATTGTCATGACCTACCCATCCGAACCTCCGCTGCCGCCGCACGCGCAGCCGCCAACGACGCCACCACCGCCGCCACCGACCTCTATCGCTCCGCAAGGTCCGGTCATTCGTTGGGGGCTTGGAGATGTCCTTATTGGTCTCGCTCTTTGGATCGTCGGCGGAATCGTTGCATCGATCGTCATACTCACAACCGGCGACGGCTCGGACACGTCACTCACGGAACTGAGTCTCGGGGCACTCACGATCAGCATGGTGTGTGGTTGGTTGGGGTTCCTGGGTTGGCCTGTTGTTGCAACCTATTGGAAGGGCCAGCGCAGTCTTCGGTTGGACTTTGGCCTTGATGTCCGGCCGATTGATCTCGCGTGGGGTCTACTCGGGGGATTCGTTGCGCTCGTACTTTCAACACTTGGCGGAATTGTTTGGGTGTTGATTTCCAGCGATCCATCCCCGTCGAATACGGAGTTCCTTCCGACGAAACCAAGTGCGCTGACAGCGTTCGTCATTTTCTTCCTCGTTGCAATCTGCACGCCGGTCGTCGAGGAATTGTTTTTCCGGGGCCTGTTCCTTCGCTCGCTGGGTCGCCGCTGGAATCTGGTGACCGCCGTGATCATCTCGTCTCTGGTCTTCGGGTTGTTCCATGCCCAAGGCGACACGTGGGGTCAGGCTGCTTTCATCGTTGGCGTTGCCGCCACCTATGGCGCCGTCTTCGCCCTCCTCGTGATTCGTGCCAATGGTCGGTTGGGTCCGTCGATCATCGCCCACATGTGCGTAAATGCTGTCGGGGTACTCGGGGCGCTCTATCTCTAATCCGGGTTCTGAGCGCGTCGGAGATGGCAGTTGGCGCTGTAGCCTGCCCAAGTCGGTTCTTCGTAGCCGATCCCAGTCCGTTGGAAGGAGCCCGATGTCGAATCCCCCGATCGCACCGCAGGTGGCTATGGCCGCCTCCATCGCAGAGCCGGGAGCAGACATCTTCCGCATGCTCCTCAAGGACCGCATTGTGGTCCTCGGAAGCGATGTCAACGACGCCGTGGCCAACCAGATCGTGGCGCAGTTGCTCTACCTCGAGGGTGAAGATCCGGGTAAGGACATCTGGCTGTACATCAACTCACCAGGCGGTTCAATCACCGCCGGTATGGCCATCTACGACACGATGCAGTTCATTACCCCTGATGTCGGAACCATTTGCATGGGACTCGCTGCATCGATGGGTCAATTCCTGTTGTGCGCCGGAGCCGCTGGCAAGCGCCACACGCTTCCGCACGCTCGCATCATGATGCATCAGCCTCTTGGCGGTGTTCAGGGCCAGGCCTCTGACATCGCGATTCAGGCCGAACAAATGGCGTACATCAAGCGTCTCATGGCCGAGCGGATCTCGTTCCACACAGGTCAGGCCGTCGACCAGATCGAAATCGATTCCGAGCGAGACCGTTGGTTCACCGCAGAGCAGGCGAAGGCCTACGGCATCGTCGACAACGTCATCGTGAAGCGCGGCGAACTCCTCTAACTCAGTTCCGATTGGTGCAACGTCGTTGTTGGTTAGTCGAATCATTGACGCTAGAGATCAATCTCCAACTGTTTGGCGATCTTCTTGCAACGATTGAAGTACAGGTGCCACAGAAAATCGAAGGTGACGCAAGTGAAGCACTTAAGAAATTTGCTGATGCAACCGCAAGCCATGATGTTCGGATGGAATTTAGAGCGAAGGCATCACAATGAGTGA
>CAIKHC010000232.1 GCA_903827085.1 uncultured Candidatus Nemicrothrix sp.
CGCCCGAGAGATGCTCGAGCTCCACACGGTGGGTGTCGACGGCGGATACGACGAAACCGACGTCAAGGAGGTTTCCTACCTTCTGTCCGGGTGGTCGGTCGTCAACCGCAACGACGGCGGATTCCAATTCCGGCCTCAGTGGCACAACATGGGCCCCCTTGCAGCAGGCGGCGATGTTCTCGGCTGGCGTCCAAACGGACTCACCGGCGTCGCTGCTGGTGAGTCCTTACTCGTTCACCTCGCACGACACCCAAAGACTGCGACGCATCTCGCCCACAAACTCGCGGTGCGTTTTATTGGCGATCACATACTGCCCACCGACAACGTCGTCACAGCGGCGGCTCAGGCCTACATCGCAAACGACACCGCGATCACACCGATGGTTCGCTCATTACTTCTTTCCCCAGAGTTCCGAGCATCGGCAGGACGCAAGATGCGGCGTCCAATCGAATACTTCGCTGGCAATCTTCGGGCGGTGCAGCTCCAATGGGATCCGGCCCGTGCTACGAACTTTCAGAGTTCAGTCATGAGCCAACTTGCACTTCTGGGCCAGGTTCCACTCGCTTGGGAAACACCCGACGGATATCCCGACAACGATGCTCGATGGACAACCGCTGGGGCGATGGTTGCCCGTTGGAACCTAGCGACTCTGGGTTCAAACGGGTTTGGTGCGCCAGCACCGCAATTCGATGCCGCGCGAATTCTTCGCACACCAGTGCCCACCACTGCGGGCGAAGCACTTGATCGAGCAGCGATCGCACTCCTTGGCGAACCACTTGATCCCACAACTCGTGCCGCAATTCTTTCCGCATCGGGCCAGACAAACACCACAGTTTGGAAAGCAACATCCAATGCTCGAGCCGTCTTTGCCTACGTCCTGCAGACCCCACAGAACCAAATGCGGTGATGACTATGAACAGCGAATCTCCCGAAACAACCACGCCGAGTAATGAACTTGATGGGGCCGTTGCCGTTCCCCTTCTGGGATCAATGGATCGCCGACGCTTCCTTACCGTCTCGGGCGTCGGTGCCACTGCAATTGCGGCAACCGCCTATATCCGACCATCGATGTTCTTTGGTCAAGCCGGCGCTGCCGTCACCTCGAGCGCAACTGCTTCAGGCAACATCGTCGTCAACATTTTCTTGCGCGGTGCTGCCGATGGGCTTTCGTTATTAAGCCCTCTCAACGACAGCACGTATCAAACCCTTCGGCCAGGGGTTGCCATTCCTGATGCATCTGCACTTGGAGTGAACAACCAATTTGGTCTTCATCCTGGTGCCGTGCGCATCAAGGCGTTGCTCGATGCGGGCCAGGCCGCGTTCATTCCAGCTGCTGGTTCGCCCAACAGCAATCGCTCGCATTTTTCCGCCCAAGCGATGATGGACAAAGGCTCTGCAACCGACTCAACCCTCACGACCGGTTGGCTTGGTCGCTACTTAGCGGCGACCTCGGGTGCATCAGAGAACGCGTTACGAGGCGTTTCTATCGGCAATGGACTGCAGCCTTCGCTTCGCGGTTCAAAAGCCATCGCCACTCCGAACCTACAGTCGCTGTCGCTTTTCAGTGCTGGA
>CAIKHC010000233.1 GCA_903827085.1 uncultured Candidatus Nemicrothrix sp.
CACGACTGATCCAGGCCAATGCGTGAGCTGGTTCGAGCGCCGGGATGATGCCTTCGGTACGGCTGAGAAGTTGGAACGCAGCGATGACTTCATCGTCGGTGACCTGCTCGTATCGAGCACGACCGATTGAGGAAAGGTGTGAATGCTCAGGACCGACACCGGGGTAATCGAGACCCGCAGAGATCGAATGCGCTTCTTGCACCTGACCGAATTCGTCCTGCATGAGATAGCTCTTCATGCCGTGCACGACGCCGGGCACACCACGACCAACCGCAGCGCCACCAGCAGGTTCAACGCCAACAAGTTCAGCGGTGGTGTCGGCAAAGCCACTGAAGATGCCAATGGCATTTGATCCGCCACCAACACATGCGGTGACGACATCGGGAATTTCGTTCTCGAGCAACTTGGCGCACTGCTCACGAGATTCCTTACCGATGACGGTATGGAATTCGCGAACCATCCACGGGTATGGATGCGGCCCCATCACGGAACCAAGGCAGTAATGGGTGTTCTCGACAGTGCCGACCCAATCGCGCATGGCTTCGTTCACTGCGTCTTTGAGCGTGCGACTGCCGGACATAGCCGGAACAACTTCGGCACCGAGCAAACGCATACGAAACACATTGAGCGCCTGGCGCTCCATGTCGACCTCGCCCATGAAGACTTTGCATTCCATGCCCATAAGCGCTGCTGCCGTTGCTGATGCGACACCGTGTTGGCCGGCACCGGTTTCGGCGACAAGGCGGGTCTTGCCCATGCGCTTAGCGAGAAGGGCTTGGCCAAGCACGTTGTTGATCTTGTGGGAACCGGTGTGATTGAGGTCTTCGCGCTTCAGTAGCACGCGCACACCGAGTTCTGCTGAAAGACGATGACATTCAGTGATCGGCGATGGACGGCCTGCGTAATCGGCAAGCAAACCGTCGAGCTCGTCGCGGAATGATTGATCGGCCCACGCCTCACGGAACGCGGCTTCGAGTTCCTGACAGGCCGGCACGAGAGTCTCGGGCACATAGCGCCCTCCGAACTCTCCGAAACGACCGCTTGATGATGGCTCAGGCAGTGACATAAGGATGAGGCTACGCCGGGCCCGGGTCGGTGGAGAACTCGGACAGGGCATCTTTCGCGGTCTCGATGAACGCGGCGAGCGCGTCGGGGTCTTTACGGCCCGCCGATGCCTCGACCCCACTCACCACATCGACGCCCCATGGGCGGACCCGCTCGACCGCTTCGGCCACATTCGCGGCGTTCAGGCCTCCGGCGAGGACCACCCGATGACGCTGCGGCAGATCGGCGACCTTGGACCAGTCGAAGGTCGCTCCCGAGCCTGGCGTGGGTGAATCCAGCAAGACCGCATCGATCGGGTAGTCATCGAGCCGTTCGAGCCGAGGATCGTCAGCGGTGAAGACCTGTACGAGGAACGCAATGGTGTCGCGCAATGCCTGCGCCACCTCTGGTCCTTCGCTTCCGTGCAACTGCACACCCGTGAGCCCCGCAGCGTTCACGATTTCACGAATGCGCTCTGCAGACTCATTGCGGAAAACCCCCACCGCAATCGTTTCGGCCGGGAGTTGCGGAACGATCGCTGCAACTGTTGCGACATCGACCTGACGTTTCGACTCGGCAAAAATGAAGCCGAGCGCGTCGGCGCCAAGGGAAACTGCAAGCAGTGCATCCTCGACGCTCGTTGTCCCGCAGATCTTGATGAACACGTCACGACGCTAGCGGCGCGACGTGTTCATCACGCGATCAATTGTTTCGACAGAATCAGGCGTCGACCATTCGGCCGCTGAGGTACTCGTCGTAGGCCGCGAGGTCGAGATGACCGTGTCCGCAGTAGTTGAAAAGAATGACCTTCTCTTCACCTGACTCCTTGGCGGCAAGCGCTTCGTCGATGGCGACAGCAATGCCGTGACCACATTCGGGAGCCGGAACCTTGCCCTCAGCATTGGCAAACTTGATTGCTGCGTCGAACACCTTGCCCTGATTGATAGCGACGGCTTCCATGCGACCCTCGTGCACGAGCTTCGAGATAATCGGGGAATCGCCGTGGTAGCGAAGGCCACCAGCGTGGATCGACGGTGGCATGAAATCGGCGCCAAGCGTGTACATCGGCATAAGCGGAGTCATCCCAGCAACATCGCCGAAGTCGTACTCGAAACGGCCCTGGGTAAGAGTCGGACACGCCGACGGTTCGACAGCGACGAGACGAACGCTTTCGTCAGGAACAAATGGGAAGGCAATGCCCCCCAGGTTGGATCCGCCACCACATGGAGCGATAACCACATCGGGAAGTTCTTCACCCGCGGCACGGAGCTGATCGCGTGCTTCAAGACCGATCACAGTTTGGTGAAGAAGCACGTGGTTCAGCACCGAGCCAAGCGCGTAATGCGAGTCATCTCGCTGCACGCAATCGCGAACAGCATCAGAGATTGCTGCACCGAGCGAACCAGGATTCGACGGATCGTCGATCGGCGACGGAACAACATTTCCGCCCCATACCTCCATCATTATTTTTCGATACGGCTTCTGTTCAAAAGAGGCGCGCACCATGTACACCATGCATTCCATGTCGAACTGGGCCGTTGCAAACGAAAGCGCGGTACCCCACTGGCCTGCACCAGTTTCGGTGGTAAGGCGATTAATGCCTTCCATCTTGTTGTAATAGGCCTGCGGTACGGCGGTGTTCGGCTTATGCGAACCAGCGGGCGACACGGACTCGTCCTTGAAGTAAATACGTGCGGGAGTGTCAAGCATCTTCTCAAGACGTTCAGCACGCACGAGCGGTGTCGGACGCCATAGACGAAGAATGTCGAGCACGGGACCGGGGATGTCGATCCACGGTTCTGGTGACATTTCTTGCATGATCAGTGCCATCGGGAACAGCGGTGCAAGATCGTCAGGCGTGACGGGTTCACGGGTTCCGGGATGAAGCGGGGGATCCATCGGCGTCGCCAGTCGCGGAAGGATGTTGAACCACGCCGAGGGCATCTCGGATTCGGACATGTTGTAACGGGTCATTGTGACTCCCCCTGTGTCGTTGTACGCGCCAGATCCTATTGCCGACGAGCGCTCCGAAGGGCTGCGACTCCACCCTCGGGATCGCCCGAGGTCACGAGGTGCTCACCCACGAGCACAGCGTGGTAGCCCGCACCCGCCAGTACGGCTGCATCGGCTGGGCCCGTAATGCCAGATTCCGCTACTCGCACAACGCCTGTTGGCATTTGCGGCGCCATCCG
>CAIKHC010000234.1 GCA_903827085.1 uncultured Candidatus Nemicrothrix sp.
ACCAATCTGCAAACTCCAAAAAGTGACCGAAAACATTCTCAATGCCTTCGCTGAAGGTCCGGCCGGCGTCAAGCACCCAAGCGTCTCGAACCTTGCGAAATTTGGAATCGCCACGCCTAGAGCGCCATCGACTTCTTCGTCGACGACCTCGACAACAGTGCGGCGCTGAGGCCAGATTCACTCAGGGTGACGCAATGAGTCCCCGCTTCGTCACTTGAGCCCACAGGACCGTAGGCTGAACCCGTGACCGAGATGGACAGCCAACAGCTTCCGCAGGGCGAAGAGAAAGTGCGCGCCGTTCGTTCGATGTTCGACGCGATCGCACCTCGCTATGACCTTGTGAATCGAATCATGACGTTCCGCATGGACGTGGCGTGGCGAACACGCACCGTGCGTGAACTTGGCCTCCCCGACGGTTCGCTCGTCGCTGATCTTGCTTGTGGAACCGGCGACTTCTGTCGTGAACTTCAAAAACAAGGTCTTCGACCAATCGGCTTTGATCTTTCATTCGGAATGCTGGCTGCAGCACGAACGTCCGCTCCGCTCGCCGAAGCCGACGCACTTTCTCTTCCCATACCCGATAGCTCGCTCGACGGCGTCACCTGCGGGTTCGCTCTTCGAAACCTTGTCGAACTCGATGGGTTCTTCGCTGAGCTTGCTCGAACCGTTCGACCCGGAGGACGCATCGCCTTCCTTGAGGTTGCCGAGCCTCCGAATCGCTTCCTCCGCTGGGGCCACTCGATCTACTTCGGTTCCATCGTCCCCAAGGTGGGCGGCCTTCTTTCCGATCCTTCGGCCTACCAGTACCTACCGAAATCGGTTGCGTATCTTCCCGAACCTGGTGTGATGTTGCAGCGACTTGCCGACGCAGGCTTTGTGCAAGTCGAACGTCAACTGCTTTCCGTTGGCATTTCTCAACTCATCACCGCGACACGGAGCGACGACCAGCGGTGAATCAGACCGTGGGCATGGTTGCTCGCACCCGTGCACTTGCGATTGACACTGACCTCGTCGCCCTGTGTGACGACAGCGACATGCTTTTCGTCACGAATGGCGCGGGGCTTATCGGGATCGGTCATTCAGCGCGAATCATCGTTCCACGAAGCGATCGTTCACTTACCTCAACGACGGCGCATGCTGCTTTCGGAAATATCGAGGTCTTCGACGAACTCAAGAGACCTGGTTCCGGAGTTGTCGCCTTCGGAGCATTTCCGTTCGACACAAACCTCGACGGCGAATTGGTCATTCCGCGGATCGTCGTTGGTCGCAACGCCGATGGCGAAACCTGGCTCACTACGATCGCTCATCAAGACGATGAGCCCTCCGAAGCTGAAATCGCCCAAGTCCTTGGGCGAACCACTCGCATCGGCACCGGGTTCGCCCGAGACGCTGGGCTTCATTCTTCAAGCACTTCACCGTCGAGCTTCGACATTCACCCGTTACGTAGCCCCGAGGACTGGTGTGCCGCCGTCACGACTGCCACCGAACGTCTCGCCGCGGGCGAAGCGCGCAAAGTTGTTCTTGCCCGCGGAATCGAAATCGTCACTGACCGGCCGATCAGCCCAAGCGCAGTGGTATCACAGCTCCGCCGGACCTTTCCGGCAAGTCACTTGTTCTCGATCGACGGATTCGTCGGAGCCACTCCTGAACTTTTGGTGGAGCGGATCGGAACCGTCGTTCGAGCTCATCCCATGGCGGGGACTGCGCCCCGAAGTGGCGATCCAGAAACTGACGCACGACTTGCAGCGGCGCTCTTGGCATCGACAAACACCAAAGATGAACATCGCCACACCATCGACATGGTGCACGACACCTTGTTGCCGTGGTGTTCGTATCTCGATGAAGAAGCAGAACCGTCGATCGTCGCCGTGGCCAACGTGCAGCACCTCTCAACGCGTCTCGAGGGTCAACTCTCTGAGCCCATCGCTTCGGTTCTCGATCTTGTCGGAGCGCTGCACCCGACACCTGCGGTTGGCGGAATGCCCCGAGACGCAGCGCTTGCACTTATCGACGAACTCGAGGGTCTCGACCGAGGGCGCTACGCAGGCCCTGTCGGATGGGTCGATGCCAAGGGCAACGGAACATGGGCAGTTGGCATCCGATCGGCACAGATCAACGGAACCCACACACGCATCCATGCAGGAGTTGGGGTCGTTGCCGATTCTCAGGCGGAACAAGAACTGGCCGAAACTCGAGCAAAGCTTCAAACCATGCTCGGCGCAATCGTTAGGCCGTAGTCCACCCAGTCGCAGCTGCAGCAGCGATGCCGGCCTGGTGCAATGCATCGTGAATAGCAACATTTTCGGAACGGTTTGATCGGGCGAGGACCACATGCACTCCACCCGTTGCCATCGAAGCTTCAACCGCGAGGCCCACGGCCCGGTCATCGGACGCCTCCAGCACTGGTAATCGGTGGGCGTGAGCCAGCATTGCCAAGTCGACTCCATGTGGCGTGCCAAAGAGTTGTTCAAATTGGGCAGGTTCGAGCGCCGAGGCTTGGGGCAGGAAGGAAAAGATTCCTCCCCCATCGTTATCAATCACAACGATGCAGAGATTGACGCCACGAGCATCGAGACCGAGCAGACCGTTCGTGTCGTGCAGGAAAGCAACATCGCCAATAAGTAATGCCGTCGGAACTCCCGAGAGCGCGACACCCACAGCGGTGGAGACGACACCGTCGATCCCGTTCGCTCCGCGATTCGACAGCACAGTAAGACCTTCGCGCCGAGCGCTAAACCACTCAACATCGCGAACCGGCATCGACGAAGAAACGACGAGCGTTCCACCCGAAGGAATCGCAGAGACAACGTTGCGCGCGACTCCAGGTTCAGTGATCGACGTTGCCGCTCCCAGAGATACAACGAGCGCCCCTTCAACGGCGTCGTCGGCCCGACGCCAACGGTCGAGCCATGAATGATCATCGGCTGTTTCAATGAGCGCAGAAACCGAACTCGCGTAGTTGCCCGCCGATTGGCGAACGCGATGAGTCACCGAACCCGACGGGTCATTCACCGCGGCAGTCGGATCGACATGGACATGAGGCACAGAAGAAGACGCCACCCACTCGCCAATCACCTTCGATGCTGGGAGCGCTCCGAATCGGATGACCATCTCGACATCGCTCTGCGCGCCGACTGAACGAAGAAGCGTGTCTCCGTGGGCAATTACGCAACGGTGCTCAGTTCGGCATCCGCTCCTTGGATCAGCGAGCACCGGCCAGCCGAGTTTCTCGGCCAAAAGCAAAACCGCATCAACGTCGTCGATTCCGCTTCCGGCAATGATGACGCCACGCTCAGGCAATGCCCCGGGGTCAGTAAACGGGTCGCCGAGGTCGACAACGGCGTGCTGAGAATCGTCGAGAGTGGGCAAGTCCCCTGCAATGCCAACGAGTGGTTCGTCGAACGGAAGGTTGCAGTGCACCGGACCAGGATCAACCCCGGCGGTCGCCCACCACGTACGACTTGCGAGCGCCCGCCACGAAGAACGATTCGACGATGTCGGAACCGGAGCATCGACCGACAGTCGAACTGACGACCCATAGAGGTCAACCTGATCGATCGTTTGCGGCGCGCCGACGCCACGCAGACGCGGGGGTCGATCGGCAGTCACGACCAGAAGCGGCACTCGATCGAGTTCAGCTTCGACAACTGCAGGATGAAACTCAACCGCCGCGGTTCCGCTCGTTGAGAGCACGAGGACTGCACGACCCGTTGCACGCGCGAGCCCAAGAGCCATGAACGATCCCGACCGTTCGTCGTGATGCACGTGAACACGTACACGACCATCGACAACGAGTCCGACTGCCATTGGCGTGGAGCGGGAACCGGGACAGACAACTGCGTCGGTCAGTCCGTTACGGACCCACTCGTCGACGAGGGTGGCGCAGAAGGTTGCGTTGAGTACCCCATTGTCCTCGTCGGTCATGACCGCAGCCTACGGTCCGCGCCAGCCCGCCCTCTACGCTGAGCGGGTGACTTCTCCTCACCTTTCCAGCATCCGGACCGGCAGCCCCGCTGGCGCCCTTCCAATCGCGCTGCTGCACGGCTTCACCCAAACCGCCGCCTGCTGGGGACCATTTTCAGACGAACTCGCCACCACTCACTCGGTAGTAGCGATCGACCTACCGGGCCATGGCGGTTCGGGCGAGGTTCGCGCCAACCTGGACCAAACAGCCGCGCTGGTTGCTTCGAGCATCGATCCGAGCATCGTCATCGGCTACTCGCTCGGAGGTCGCGTCGCACTCCACCTCGCGCTTGGTCATCCGCAACTCGTCGAACGGCTTGTCATTATCGGTGCCACGGGCGGACTCGACAGCGAAGAAGAACGCAAGCAGCGTCGCGTTGCCGATGAGTCACTTGCTGATCATCTCGAAGATATCGGCGTCGATGCGTTCCTCGACGAGTGGCTATCGCAACCAATGTTTGCGTCGCTCACCGCCGAACAATCGTTTCGCGAAGTTCGAGCCACGAACTCTGCGGCGGATTTGGCCTCAAGCTTGCGACTGTGCGGAACTGGTACTCAAGAATCGTTATGGAGTCGCCTTTGCGAGCTCGCCATGCCAGTGCTCGTCATCGCTGGCGCCAACGACGAAAAATTCACACACCTTGGCCAACGTCTCGTTGAATCAATCGGAACGAACGCTTCGATACAACTCATCGATAACGCCGGGCACAGCGCACAGTTAGAGAATCCGGCAGCAACCGCAGCGGCAATCACCGATTGGCTCTCAAAAGCGCTGTAATCAGCCGCCGATAAACAATCCGACCGAGATCAACACGCCGAAGGCCAACTGAACCTTCCCTGTCGCGCCGAGAACAGGGATCAGGGCCGGACCTCGAGCCCCTTCGAACGCGCGAGGTCGAGCAGTTCCGCACCGTGGTGCGCCATGAGCTGCTTGTTGGCCGTGACGACCGACTTGCCTGCCTGCAGCGCCGACTTCACCCAGTCGTAGGCCGGGCGGATGCC
>CAIKHC010000235.1 GCA_903827085.1 uncultured Candidatus Nemicrothrix sp.
CGATGTCGTCGGCCCCGCCGCTGTTGTGAAACACAACCTTCACTGCTTGCCCGATGGCAACTGCTTCATCTTCACAGCCGACGAGATTGGAGAGGATGAACCAATCCTCTTCCATGGCCACGATGATCGGAACATACGGCGTTACAAACGCCGGTGTCACAGGACGCCATACGCGGGTCCAGCTGTAGATCTCGCCGTTGCCCGAACTCTCGACCCATTCAAGGGACCTCGAGGAGCATGCTGCACAAAGAAGCGCGGGCGTATGGGTGGCAGAGCGACAGTCGAGACAACGCTGGAAACGCAGTACTCCATCTCGACAGCCTTGCCAGTACGGTTCCGAAATTGGACCGGGCTGAGGAAGAGGAATTTCACCAGACTGAGGTAACAGCAAACTCATGGTCGTTCCTTTCCGAGGAGTAGTACGTCTGTGAACAGTGCGCCCGAGCCGCCGCCGGTACACATCGCCACTTCGGCGTCGTGAACCTGCGAAGAAATACATTCACCACGTAACTGCTGAACACCCCGGATCACTCGCTGAAAAAGCTGCACTGATGCTCCGCCATGGCTGAATGACATCGTTCCTCCATCTGTCGTTATGGGGTGACGACCACCAGGTTCGATGACGCCAGACATCACATAGTCCCCGCCTTCGCCTTCGGCGCAGAAGCCAAACGCTTCGAATTGGCGAATCAGTTCAAAGGAGAACGGGTCGTAGAACTCACAGACGTCGACATCTGACGGGCCGAGACCAGCGCCAGCAAATGCTTCCTCGGCGGCCCTTCGTCCGACGTGGCCGGCGATGAGGTCTGGCCGACGGACTCCCCCGAGATCCCAGACTGGAGGATGTTGATACGACGGCCCATAGTGATCTGTGCCACCACCGAGCAGGTACACAGGCGCCTTTGCTGTGTCCTCGGTTCGATCAGCCCTGGTGAGAACCAGTGCGGTACCGCCCTCTGAGGTCATCGCGCAATCAAGAAGATGAAATGGGTCTGCGACCATTCGGCTTTCGAGAACATCTGCAGCAGTGAATGGCCCGCGACCGAAATACACCGCTTCCGGGTTCACGTGCCCGTTATTGCGAATCGTCGCCGCTACATGCGCCATTGATTCGGGCGTTGTTCCATACATGTGCATGTGCCGACGGGCCATAAGTGCAAACTCTGCGGCAGTGAACATGCCATAGGCGGCCACGAATTCGTTCGTTGGACGCGTCCACGGCGCAGTCGAAGCATGCTGCCGGTAACTGCCGGCCTCACCAGTCGCGATCAACACGTTGTTGGCCAGGCCACAAGCGATGGCCATTGCTCCTTCGATAACGGCTGGAATTCCGAGCGGCGACATCGAACGCCAAGCTGGCCCGATGCGGCTCTGATAGAGGAAGTTGCTGGCGATACCGCCAACGACGCCGTCGATGTCCCTGGGTTCTAACCCTGCGTCGGCGATCGCTCCGAGAGCAGCCTCAAGCGCAATGGACTGCGAGTCGTGACCTTCAAGTACGCGGGCTTGTTTGGTGTTGTACACGCCAACGATCGCTACATCGCGAAATGGATGACCCACGGTGATGTCTCACTCCCCCAGCAGTGTTTCGCCACAATGGCGACACGGTGCCTCTTTCCTTCCTAGCATCGCATCTATGGCTCCTGCTCCCCGACCACTTCTGCTCACCCTGGAGGATGGCACCGTTCTCGTGGGCGACCTCTACCTCCCAGATGCAGAGACACGATCTGCCCCCACCGTCGTCATGAGTCACGGGTTCTCCGCAACTCGCGCAATGGGACTGCCGTGGTTTGCTGAGCAGTTCGCAGCGGCTGGCTACGCCGTGTATCTCTATGACCATCGCGGACTTGGCGAGTCTTCAGGAGAGCCGCGAAATGTGGTGAACCCTTGGGTACAAACTCACGATATGTGGGAAGTCGTTGAGCAACTCCGCTCTCAGCCTGAAGTGCACCCTGATCGCGTTGCACTTTGGGGCTCAAGCTTCAGCGGCGGAGAAGCAATTGTTCTTGGCGCTCTTCATCCCGACATCAAAGCAGTCATCGCCAATGCTCCGTTCGCTGGAATGGGAGACCTCATCGCGAATCCCACACACGCAGAGCAACGCTTCATTGCAATGCGCGTCGCATTTGATAACGCAACTCTTGATGTCGGCCTCCGTGAAATCGGACCAATGGCGGTAGTTCTCGATTCAGGAATCGAGACTGCTGTTCTGCCCCACCCGGAATCCTCGGAGTGGTTCCTCGCCCACGGGCCTCAAAATGGTTGGAAGAACTCCGTCACCATGGTCATGACGACCACACCACCGTTTGATCCTGGAGCCTGTTCGCCTTCACTCAATGGAACTGCTCTTCTCATGGTTGTCGCCACAAACGATGAAGTTGCGTCAACTGCTGTTGCTCTCGACACCTATGAGCGCGCTTCAGGTCCGAAACGCCTCACCATGATTGATGGCCACCATTTCAGCGCATATGAAGAACCCGGACGCGAAAAGGCATTCGACGCAATGGTCGACTTCCTCGACGAATTCCTCTGAGGTAACCGCGTGAGCTGCGGTTAGCTCACGACAACGTTCGGGCGCGGAATGCCTTGCATTTCGCACAAAGCGAAGTAGCCAGCCAGCGAGGTTGCTCCGTCGGTGACCGATTCAACGTTTCCATCGGCATCAAGGTTGAGATTGGATCCGTACATGTGGAACCACACCTGGGTGTTGTCTTCGATGCACTGGAGGGTGTGGACCGAACCGGCCGGTTCGTAAAGGAATGAACCCGCCCGATTCACGTAGTCGTATTCGTTGTACTTCCAACCGCCGCTGACGGTGTAGCCCCACACCGGACCAGTGTGCTTATGCGTCTGGACCTCGAAGCCCTTCTGCATGATGTTCTCGACGATCCAAAGACCTTCTTCGATCTTGACCTGCAGAACGCGAAGCTTGTTGCCATTCCCAATTTCGACCCACGGAATATCGTCGGCACCGATGTGAACGGCTTCAGGTGCATGTGCGTGAACGAGTGTCATGTCGGGAGTCTCCTTGAGTGACGAGATGCTGAGATGTTATGCCGTCAGCGCATACCGCGGACGAGTCGGCCGGGACGGGCCCCCGTGTCGTGATCGTCTTTCCGGGTGATCACACCAGCCACAACGGTAAAGCGGTAGCCGGAGGCTCGCTGGATCAACCGGTGCCCGCCAGCGGGTAGGTCGTGGACGAGCTCTGGATGCAACAACTGAAGATTCTCGAAATCGATGACGTTGAGGTCGGCGCGCTTTCCAACTTCAAGCGAACCTCGATCGCCAAGCCCATAGACGATGGCCGTTTCGAGTGTTTGCATCCGCACCGCTGCCTCAAGCGAAAGCCGAGGACCGCGGGACCGGTCTCGCACCCAATGCGTCAGAACCATGGTGGGCATGCACGCATCGACGAGGAGGTTGCAATGTGCGCCGGCATCGGAAACGCCGAGAACCGATGCTGGATGGGTGATCATGTCGTACACGCCGTCAAGGCCCGCGTTGGCGTAATTGTTGATGCCCGCCATCATGAGCGCTCGACCGTCACGATCAAGCATACGGTCGTACATCATTTCCATCTCGGTCACGCCGGCTGCTGCAGCGAGCCCAGCGATGCTGTCTTCATGGCCAGGCTCTTGGTCGATGAGTTCACTCATCGGGAAGATGATCGAGGCCCCGTTTTGAGCAAAGAGTGAAATCCCCTCGTAGAGCTCTCCGCTTGGCGGAAGATCTTCCTCGGAAAGAATCGCTGCTTTCACAGTTGAGTCTCGAAGTTTCGCGACCAGTGCATCGAGGTCGCCGTTTGATTCCTCACGCACCCTTTGGAATGTGGGCTTGCGAAGGAACGCATGCGAAGAAGTCAATCCAATCAGGAGACCCTGGCTCTTGGCCGACACCTGAGGAATAACACGCGCACCTTCCGAGCGGGCTTCAAGAGCAAGATCAAGGATCTCGCGGTAAAGGTCGATATTGGAGGGAATCTGATTGAGGATCATCAGCACCGGAATCGAAAACTCTGCGGACATTCGCCGCATCCAGTCGAATTCCTTGATGAGCATCTCTGGGTCGGAACTGACGACGCCCAAAGGCGAAACTTCAAATACCGGTTGACCGAATGCATGCATCGCCTCGGCAATCGCCCAAAGCTCATCGGTCGTGGCATGAGTCCCCGGTACATACGAACCGTCGGGGGCCTGGTGCGCATACGTGCGAGAGGAAGAGAAACCAAGAGCTCCGGCCTCGAGCGCTTCGGTCACCAACGAGGCCATTTGTGCCGCTTCATCACTTGTAGCGACGTGATCGCCCACGGCACGGTCGCCCATCACCCACACCCGCAACGCGCCATGAGTGATTTGCGACGCAACGTCGACCGACCACTGCCTTTTGTCGAGTGCATCGAGGTAGTCGGGGTAGGTGACCCAGTCCCAAGACATTCCTTCAGTGAGGGCGATACCCGGAATGTCCTCGACACCTTCCATCAGCTGAACGAGCTGCTCCCGACGCTCAGGGGCGACCGGAGCGAAGCCAACGCCGCAATTGCCGGTCACGATCGTGGTGACTCCGTGCGAAACCGACGGCTCGAGGATTTCGTCCCACGTAATTTGGCCGTCGAAATGAGTGTGAATGTCGACGAACCCAGGAGTAACGAGTAGTCCGGTCGCGTCGATCTCTTCTTCGCCTTCGCCAACAACGGTGCCGCCAACTTGGGTCAACACACCGCCTGTGACGGCAACATCTCCGATGAAATGAGAGCGGCCAGTGCCGTCGACGATGGTGCCATTGCGGATGACTAAATCATGGAGGCTCATTGGTGTCCTCCGACCTCTGTGATGCGGCAGTTTTGTAAGGGATTGATCGCAACGGAACCCGGGGAACCGGTGCCAGCGGCAGCCTGCCCATCTCTACGTTCGAACGACATCATGTGACTCAGTCTTTCATCTCTTCAGCGCCCGGGGGTCTTCAGACCGTCAATCGGACAGGAAGTTTTTTGACACCATTGTTGAGGTTGGATCTCACTCGTACAGGCTCGCCGACAAGCTCAATCTTCGAGAATCTCGCAAGCAATTGTTCAAAGAAAACACGACCTTCCAGCCGAGCAAGATGGACACCGAGACAAAAGTGTTCACCGATCCCGAATGAGAGCTGGGGGTTTGGGGATCTCGTGATGTCGAAACGCTGAGCGTCAGCGAAAACAGCCTCGTCTCGATTGGCAGAGGTGTAATACATCGCCACTTTGTCGCCTTTACAAATCTGTTTGCCCCCGAGTTCGACATCATCAGCTGCCGTCCTGCGGAAGTAGTGCAACGGAGTGAACCAACGAAGAATTTCTTCCACCGCACCTGGGATCAACGTTGGATCGTTCCGCAGCAGTTGAAGTTGATCC
>CAIKHC010000236.1 GCA_903827085.1 uncultured Candidatus Nemicrothrix sp.
CGAGACGCAACGTCTTGGCAAGCATCCATAAGGACGTCGGCGAATCGTTCAGGTCTCGTTGCGCAGATGTCATGACGACCGCTGACTTCGAAAACGGTCGCGTTGGAGATTGAGTCGGCGAGATGTCGTTGACGATGAGGCGGCACAGTTTCATCACGAGTTGTGAGAACGACAGCGGTGGGAACGTCGACGGTGTCGATCCAATTTCGTGCGTCGAACGATGCAACATCGTGTCCCGCTTCAAGCATGATCCGCAGATCGTTTTGGCGGGCGTGTTCGCGAGCCCAGATGCCTAACGGCGTGGTGTCGTATTTCGAAACGAGAACTCGTTCAGAAACACGTCGGTTGACCGAAGATGGTGCGAATCGGGTGGCAAAGGAAAGCCCCGTTACGACTCCACCCAGTGCACGCTCGCCACGGCGATCGCGGAATCGTGCTGCAGTTGCGCAGAACACCAGTCCTTCGACCATTTTGGGATGACGTCTCCACAGCAGCTGTGAAATTGGCCCGCCCATCGAATACCCGACGGCGATCGCACGTTCGATGCCCAGAACCTCAAGTACCGCGGCCGCATCATCGGCACAGTCTTCGAGGCTGAAGCGACGGCGGCTTCGTATTCCCTGGCCGTGACCTCGGTGATCCATTGCGACCACGTTGAACTCGCGCTGCAGTGTTTCGTACGTCCCAAACCAATTCAGCGCGGAATTTGCGGTCCACCCGTGCAAAAGCAACAACGTGGGCGCTCCGAGTGGACCCTGTGCTTCGCGGATCCATGTTGTTCCGCGTCCGGGTAGTTCAAGTGAGCGCCCCTCGGGAAGGCCCGGGGTGAGGAACGGCGCGGATCCAGGCAGCGAGGGCGACATAGGAGTGAAGCCGTCAGGCTTCGATCGCGACGATCTCGACCTTGAGGACTCCACCGGGAGCTTCGAAGTCAACGATGTCGCCGACCTTGGCGCCCATGAGGGCGACGCCGAGCGGTGATCCTGGGGTGAGGACTTCGAGTTCGCCGCGTTCTTCGACCGAGCCGACCAGAAGACGCTCGACCTCGTCGTCGCCTTCGTAGCGAATGCTGACGATCACGCCAGCTACGACGGCGGAACCATCGGCAGCCTCGACAATTTCGGCATCGAGAAGGAGTGCATGGAGCTGACGGATACGGGCTTCCATCTTGCCCTGCTCCTCTTTGGCGGCGTGGTAGTCGCCATTTTCGGAGAGATCGCCCATTTCTCGGGCGGCCTGAATCTTGCGGGCAATATCGACCCGACCATGGGTTGTGAGCTGCTCGTGTTCGGCGCTCAGCCGGTCGTGGGTCTGTTGGGTGAACTGGTGGACGTCGGCCATCTCGCCATCGTACAAGGCACCCGTGGAACTCGCCTAGGGCGCCGGAAGGGGGTCGGGCTAGAGTCATGAGCCATGTCCACACCGAGCCCACACCGTTCGCGCTCCATCGTGATCATTCGCTAGCGCACGCCGAACCCGGTGTGCGCCCTCGGCCGTCCACCCCGGTGGGCGGCTTTCTCGTTCCGGCACAAGCCTCGTCCAACATTCGCCAGTACTGCCCTCATCTGCACAGCAATCAATCGGAGTCATTGTGAGTCACAGAATCGGAGTCATCCCCGGAGACGGAATCGGCCATGAGGTCATTCCCGTGGCGCTCAAGGTTGTCCGCGCCGCAGGCGTCGAACTTGACTGCGTCGACTACGACCTCGGCGGAGCTCGCTATCTGCGCGACGGCGTTGTTCTCGATGATGCGACGGTTGAAGAGTGGCGCAGTCTTGATGCGCTCCTGCTTGGCGCAGTCGGAACTCCCGATGTTCCACCAGGTGTCATTGAGCGCGGCCTTCTTCTGAAGATGCGTTTCGATCTCGACCTCTATGTGAATCAGCGCCCGTTTCTTGCCCCCGACGGTTCACACGATTTCATCGTGATCCGAGAAAACACCGAAGGCACCTACGCCGGCGAAGGCGGGTTCTTGCGCAAGAACACTCCGTTCGAGGTCGCAACACAGGGTTCTGTCAATACCCGTCACGGCGTTGAGCGCTGTGTTCGGTATGCGTTTGAACTCGCTCGCAGTCGCGACCGCAAGCACCTCACTCTTGTACATAAGACCAACGTGCTGACCTTTGCCGGAGATCTCTGGGAGCGAACCTTTAACGAGGTCGCTGTCGAATATCCCGACGTCGCCACCGCCTACAACCATGTTGATGCGGCCTGCATCTACTTCGTTGAAGATCCAAAGCGTTACGACGTCATCGTTACCGACAACCTGTTCGGCGACATCCTCACCGATCTCGGTGGCGCAGTATCGGGTGGCATTGGTTTCGCCTCATCAGGAAATCTCAATCCCGATCGAACGAGCCCATCGATGTTCGAGCCAGTTCATGGTTCGGCACCCGATATCGCCGGTCAAAATAAGGCCAATCCCGTTGCCGCGATTCTTTCGGCCGCGATGATGCTCGAATTCATCGGTGAAGACGACGCCGCTACCGCAATTCGCAACGCGTGTTCCGACACCGCAACTCTTACTGGTTCCACTACCGAAATCGGCGACCTTGTCGTCGCTCGTCTCTGAGAGGCAACGCAATGCCCATCACGCCTACTAACAAGATTTGGATGAATGGAACGCTCGTCGATTGGGACGATGCGAAAATCCACGTTCTCACACACACTCTTCATTACGGCATGGGTGTGTTTGAAGGAGTTCGTGCCTACGAGACCCCGAAGGGGCCTGCGGTGTTCCGTCTCACCGAACACATGGAGCGTCTGCACAACTCGGCGAAGATCCTTGGCATGGACATGCCGTACTCCGTCGATGTCTTGGTGCAGGCGACCAAGGACGTCGTCAAGGCTTCTGGTCTTCCTTCGGCCTACATCCGCCCGATTGCCTATTACGGCTACGGCGAAATGGGCCTCAACACGCTTCCGTGTTCGGTTGACGTCGCTATCGCGTGCTGGCCTTGGGGTGCGTACCTCGGCGAAGACGCGCTCACCAAAGGCATCAGCACCAAGATCTCTTCGTGGACTCGCCACGACCACAACACGATGCCGCCTGCGGCCAAGACCACGGGCAACTATGTGAATTCGTCGTTGGCCAAGGTCGAAGCGCTTAAGGGTGGTTACGACGAAGCCATCATGCTTAATCCGCAAGGTTTCGTGAGCGAATGCACCGGCGAGAACATTTTCGTTGCGCGCGACGGTGTGTTTGTCACGCCTCCGATCGCAGCCGGTGCGCTTGAAGGAATCACTCAGGACAGCGTTATGACGATCGGTCGCGATCTCGGATACGAGTTCCGTGTCGACTACCTCACTCGTTCCGACCTCTACGTTTCAGAAGAAATCTTCCTCTGCGGAACCGCTGCCGAAGTTTCGGCAGTCAACGCAGTCGACGACCGCCCGATCGCCTGTCCCGGACCAATGACATCGGCAATTGCTGCTGAATACGGCCGCGTCGTTCGCGGGCATGTTCCCCGTTACGAGGACTGGTTGGAGTATGTCCACTAAGAACGGTTCCACGCCGGAACTTCCGTTGCTGCCTTCGTCGGTCGAAATCTTCGACACGACGCTGCGTGACGGCGCCCAGTTCGAAGGCATCTCACTTACCGTCGAGGACAAACTCCGAGTTGCTGAGCAACTCGATTGGCTTGGCGTCCATTGGATCGAAGGCGGCTATCCGCAAGCCAATCCGAAGGACGAAGAGTTCTTTCGGCGTGCGCCCTCAGAGTTGAAGCTGACCAATGCCGAACTCGTTGCGTTTGGTTCCACTCGCCGCCCTGCTGGCAAGGTCGATGTCGATCCCACACTTGCGGCGCTCGTTGGCGCCGGAACATCGACGGTATGCATCGTTGGTAAGAGCTGGGACTTTCACGTCACCGAAGCACTTCGGACCACGCTCGACGAAGGCATCGCAATGGTGGCTGAATCGGTCGCCTTCCTGAAGGCCGAAGGTCTGCGGGTGTTCTTCGATGCTGAACATTTCTTCGATGGGTACAAAGCCAACGCGGAATTCGCACTTCGTATTCTCGAAGCGGCAATGGTGAACGGTGCCGATTGCGTTGTTCTTTGCGATACCAACGGTGGATCCTTGCCGCACGAGGTCCAGCACATTGTTTCTGATGTCGTGTCGTTTGTGGGTGGAGCGACTGCAGTCGGCATTCATACGCAGAACGATTCGGGCTGCGCAGTCGCCAACTCTGTCGCCGCGGTCGTCGGTGGTGCCACCCAGGTGCAGGGAACCGTTAATGGGTACGGCGAGCGCACTGGCAACGCCAACCTCATGACGGTGATCCCCGATCTCACTCTCAAACTTGGTGTTGCGACTCTTCCCGAAGGCCATCTCGACCGCCTCACCGTTGTGAGCCACCGAGTCGCTGAACTCGTCAATCTTCCGCCGCATCCGGCTGACCCCTTCGTGGGCGCGTCGGCATTCGCACACAAGGGCGGACTGCACACTTCAGCTCTTGGTCGTGCTGGTGGCGCAACCTACGAACACATCGATCCCTCGATCGTCGGTAACCACACTCGCGTGCTGGTTTCTGATCTTGGTGGTCGTGCCGGTATGGCGATGAAGGCCGATGAATTTGGTGTTGAACTCGATGATCCATCGGTTGCCGCGTTGTCGGAAGAACTGAAGCAACTCGAAGCTGAAGGTTGGCTCTTCGAATCCGCCGATGCGTCGCTCGAACTCCGAATGCGACGTGCTACTGGTTGGGTGCAGGACTTCTTCGAGGTCGAGGAGTATCGCGTTTCAAGTTTTCACCGTGAAGGACCCGCTCTGCCCGACGGGGGTCTTGAGGTAAGCACCGAAGCCACAGTGAAGCTTTGGATCGACGGCGAGCGTGTGTCGGCCATCGGTGAAGGTAACGGTCCGGTGAATGCACTCGATGCTGCCGTGCGTCTTGCGCTCAACGGCCGGTTCCCTGCTCTTGAGCGCATCCACCTCACCGATTTCAAGGTTCGTGTCGTCGATGGCGGCGCAGCCACGGGTGCAGTCGTTCGCGTCCTCATTGATTCCACCAATGGTGACCGGGTCTGGACCACCGTTGGCGTCGATAGCAATGTCATCGAAGCCTCGTGGCAGGCACTGATGGACTCCATTCAGTTCGGGTTGGTCCACGCCGACGATCTCGCCGGGTAGATTCACCACCAATGGCTGCTCCTGATTACGTCCCCGCTCCCGTCGACGATCTCGCTCGCGTGTATCAGTCGCCTCCATGGCGGCCCGAGTCATGGATGGCCGATCGTCCTGCGGAAATCGTTGGCCGTCAGCCCCTGGGCCCACGACTGGGCGATCCGGGTCCCGATCAGGGTTTCGCACTTCGTTTGGCTCGTCAGGTCCGCGGTCGCCTTGTGCTTACTTCGGCAGAATCTGAAGACGATGCAATTGCAGGCACTGTTGCGATCGCAATGCGTCGCTCGGCGATGTTTGGTCGGGCACCGGCTATTCACGACATCACCGTTGCGCTCACCCTTTGGGGTTATTTGTCAGAAGCTCCGGCCGACCTCGTTGCAGTTCGCGCCCAGGTCTTCGCCGCTGTTGCGAGTACGCACCATTACATGGAGCGTCGGGCAATCGTCGACGCGGTACCCGACGAGATGCTGCGTCTTGGCCCCGCTGCGGTAGGCGCACTTGTTCGTAACGAACCGGAGCGCGTCATGGCCATGGCCAACGCCGCGTTGGCTGGTCAATCACACGACGACCACGCCTAACCTTCCCGAGCAGATGCTGCTCTCGGCGGCGCAGGTTCGGAGCTAGGGCGTAACCGATGCGGTTGAACCAGTGCCCTTGGCCGACCACGACGAAGGAGTCGTAGCGAAGACATCGATCGGTGTTCCCGCCGGGATGGTCTCAGCGATCTTGGTCACGACATCATTTGGTATGCGGACGCAGCCATTCGAGGCTTTGGTGCCAACGAGTTCAGGTTGGTTGGTCCCGTGGAATGCAACTTGAGGAAGACCATTGTCGAAGGTGTCAAGAACCTCGCTATAGCCATTGATTGGCAGGATCCACGCGCCGTAAACGCCGGTGTCGGAGGAGTTCTTGATCTTTTCAGTGACATAGAAATGCCCCAGAGGAGTCGGCGTTGAGTCCTTGCCGATCACGACGTCCGTTTCAACGAACACATCAGGACCCTTGAAGACCTTGAGGTGGAATGTTGAGAGGTCGAGTTCCATGCGGTACTCGGTTGCGGCGATGGTGACATCGTCAGCCTTGACCCAGCCGGTGGTGTGGTTGGGGCGAGCGGTGATGAGCACCTTCATGTAGTCGCCCTGATTTTCAAGAACCTCGACAACAAGTGGATTCTTGTAATAGGTCGGGTTTGTGAACTCGTAACCGTCGGCGGTCTTTTTCACGCCGGCGGAGTTGAGTCCGTTGCGGGGGATTGCGGGAACCTTCGAGGCAAGTGTTGTGGAGGTGCTTGACGTACTCGACGGGGGAGAAGTGACGACACTCTTAGGGAGTTGGTCGAGGACGGTGAGCTTGGCTCCCTTTGCCGTCGCATAGGTGGTTTGGAACGGAGCTGAAGCGGTATCGATCGATGTCGTTGTGGCGTCAGACGATGACTTCTTGTCGCTTGAGCACGACGCTGCTCCCAAAACCAATGCGAAAGACATCGCAATGACGGCCAATGGGCGGAGGCGGCGCAAGAGGGGCGAAGAGGTCATGGGGTGCTCCGGGCGAAGAGGGGGAGGGCGGGCCGGTCTGAAAATCTGCTCGGAATCGGTGACTCGACCAGATGAGCGAAGGCCTGACGGTACCATCGACCCTGTGAACACCCCAGTCGCTCGAGTCCGCTTCGCCCCTTCTCCCACGGGCTATCTCCATATTGGTGGGGCACGAACCGCCCTCTTCAACTGGCTCTTTGCCCGCCAGCAGGGCGGCGAGTTTGTTCTGCGTATCGAAGACACCGATGCCGAGCGGTCTCGCCCCGAACTGATCGACGTCATCTTTCGCTCGCTCGAGTGGCTGGGGCTCGATTGGGATGGCACGCCGGTGCATCAGTCCGAGCGTGGGGCCATGCATCTCGCAGCGGTCGAGAAACTCCTCGGCAACGGTTCTGCCTACTGGTGTGCGTGTGCCCCCGACGAAGTCAAGGCTCGTGCCGAGGCCCGCGGAGGCACACCGGGCTACGACGGATTCTGCCGAGACCGCGCCTTGGGTCCTGGCGATGGTCACGTTGTTCGATTCCGTGTTCCCGACACCGGGGTGACGGCATTCGACGATCTCATTCGTGGCACCGTCAGTTTCGAAAACGCAGTTCTTGAAGATTTCGTCATCTTGCGTTCGAACGGAACGCCGATGTTCCATTTGGCCAACGCTGTCGACGATGCCGATCAAGGCATCACCCATGTCATTCGCGGTGAAGACCTCATCAACGTCACGCCGAAGGTGCTGCTCATTCGTGAAGCGCTTTCGACGCCGGGTGAATTGATCTTTGCTCATCTCCCACTCATTGTGAATGAAAAGCGTCAGAAGCTCTCGAAGCGTCGCGACGATGTTTCGGTGGGCGACTACATCGACCGTGGCTATCTGTCTGAGGCGATGGTGAATTACCTCGCCACGCTGGGGTGGGGTCCACCCGATGATATTGAGATTCGACCGCTTGCCGAAATCGTCGATCTGTTTCGCATCACCGACGTCAACAAGTCAGGTGCATTCTTCGACGTCAAGAAACTTCAACACTTCAACGGCGAATACATCCGCAATCTTTCAGTCCCGCAGTTTGTTTCAAAGTCAACGCGCTGGCTGTATGAAGACACGCCTTGGGAAACCGATCGGTTCGATATCGGAACCTTCGAAGTGATGGCTCCTCTCGTGCAAGAGCGAGTCAAGTTGCTTTCGGAAGTTCCTGGCTATGTCGATTTCCTCTTTGCCCCTGAACCAGTAATCGACGAAGAGTCATGGCAAAAAGTCATGGTGAAAGGCGCCGAACTCGCCGATGCTGTGCTCGATCACGCGACTGCACAGTTCGCTGACTGCGACTGGAACGCTGCGTCGCTGGAAGCAGCCTTGTTCTCTTATGCCGAACAACATGAAATCTCAAAAGGCAAAGTCCAGGCACCTGTTCGCGTTTCGGTGACAGGTCGCAGCGTGGGGCCGCCGTTGTTCGAGTCCCTCGAAGTTCTCGGTCGCGACGAAACTCTTCGTCGAATCGCTTCAGCGAAAGTCCGACTGCAGGCCTGACATGTTCTTCGGACTGCGCTGGGCGATACGAATCGTCTTTGGACTGCTTGCAGTCGTTGTGCTCTACATCGGCATCTCGTTTGCTCAGGTGTGGTGGGCATCACGCCAGGACAACACCGCGCCCGCGTCTGCGATTGTCGTCATGGGTGCAGCGCAGTGGAATGGTTTGCCCTCGCCCGTCCTGAAGGGTCGACTCGATCATGCGGCCGATCTGTACCAAAAGGGCGTCGCCCCGGTGGTGATTGTGGCTGGGGGTAAGCAGGTTGGCGACAAGGTCACACAAGGTCTTGTGAGCTTCGAGTATCTGCGATCGAAGGGCATTCCCGAATCAGCCCTCAAGATCGAAGGTGCCGGCACCAATAGTTACGAAGAGCTTTCCTCAACGGCGTTCATCATGCGCCAAGCCGGATTGGCGCAAAACGTTGTGGTCGTGACCGACCCCTATCACGCCTATCGAGTCGCCGATATCGCCGACGAGGTCGGATTATCCGCGCATGTGTCGCCGACTGCGGGCAGCACAACCCTCAGCGACTACGTGCGCGAAACGGGCGCAGTCGCGATTGGCCGCATCATCGGCTACCGCCGATTGGCCGCCTGGCGCTAGCCGGATGCGGCCGCTTGGTGTGGTTTGGTGCCACCCCCGTTCCAGCCGGTAACGTTCCCTCGCCCTTCGGGGGTGGTGTAATTGGTAACACGGGTGGTTCTGGTCCATTTGTTGGGGGTTCGAGTCCTCCCCCCCGAGCTTTGAAGATCGGGCGTCGACAGAGTCGGCGCCCGTTTCGCGTCCCAGCGCGGCCTTAGGCTGATCTGGTGACAACACTTCGATCTCTCTGTGTCTACTGCGGCTCGAAGCCGGGCAATGATCCCCGACACGAGGCCACTGCTGCAGAACTCGGGCGCCTTATGGCGCAGGCTGGCGTGCGGCTTGTCTACGGCGGCGGTTCGGTGGGTCTCATGGGCGTTGTTGCTGATTCCGTCCTGGCCCATGGGGGCGAGGCGTTCGGCGTGATCCCGAAGGGGCTGTTCACCGCCGAGATCGGACACCCGGGCTTGACTGAACTGGTCGAGGTCGGATCCATGCACGAGCGCAAGGCGCGTATGGCCTCGGAGGCCGATGCATTTGTGGCGCTGCCTGGCGGATTGGGCACCTTGGAAGAACTGGCTGAAATCGCAACCTGGTCACAATTGGGTATTCACGCCAAGCCCGTCGGAGTGCTCGATATCGATGGCTTCTGGCAACCACTGCTGCAGTTTCTCGAAAGTGCCGCCGACGCTGGATTCATTCGCCCCCAACATCGCGAGATCATCCTTCGCATCACAGACGTCAACGATGTGATCCCCGTTCTGTCCTCGAAAGCGGTGTCTGCGGCCGAACCCCTCCTTGGCCTCGAAGAGTCCTGACCCGATGGGGTCCGGACAGCGCTGACGCGAGACAATTAGGCCATGGAACAGGTAGACATCGCCGTGATCGGTGCCGGTCCCGCAGGCTCATCGGCCGCGGCGTGGGCGGCGCGAGGCGGAGCATCGGTGGCGCTGTTCGAAAAGGCAGCACAAGGCCGAGACAAATCCTGCGGCGACGGTCTGACTCCGCGAGCAATCGAAGAATGTCGTCGTCTCGGAATCGATGTCGAACGGTTTCATCGAATCGATGGATTGCGCGTACAAGCCGGAAGCAAAGTTCGCGAAGTGTTCTGGCCTGACGGTGCATTTCCTCCGGTGGGTGCAGTTGCGCCACGCGCTGAGTTCGACGCAATGGTGATGCAAGCTGCGATCGATTCTGGCGCGGACTTTCGTGAGAACTCCCCAGCTGGACTTTGGATCGAAGACAACAGGGTGCTTGGTGTCATCTGTCGTGGTGAAAAGGTACGAGCTGGACTCACCGTGATTGCATCGGGGGCTGGCTCACCTGCGGCGCGCGCGGTGGGCGCGACGCGAATCGCTTCCTCTCCGTTCGGCTTAGCGATTCGTGGCTACATCACTTCGACCCGCTCTGAGGACCGCTACATGGAGGCATGCCTCACTGTGAAAGGTCCCGATGGTTCGATCGTTCCTGGATACGGATGGGTCTTCCCTGCGGGCAATGGCATCGTGAATATTGGTGTCGGCGCGTTGTCGACGATGAAGAACTTTTCTGACCTCAATCTCAACATCATGCTCGAGGCCTATACCGCTCAGGTGCGCGAGTCCTGGGGTCTTGGCGAGTTCGTCGCCCGACCCAAAGCGTGGCGGTTGCCGATGCATGTCGAACATCGCGGCGGGCCCGGTTGGGTTGTTGCCGGCGATGCCGCTGGCCTTGTGAATCCGTTCAACGGTGAAGGCATCGACTACGCGCTCGAATCTGGTCGACATGCTGCCGAATGTTTCCTCACTGAACCGGGGACCGCGTGGGCGTCGTATCAAGCAGTTCTGCGCAAGGAATACGACCCGTTCTTTGCCACCGCCCGCCGCTTCGCATGGCTGATTGGTCGTCCGAAGCTTCTGCAGTTCCTTTTGGGCATCGCCTTGTCGACGAACTTCACTATGAAACTTGTTCTCGACATCATGGCGAATCTGGTCGATATGGAACACCCCGGACTGGCTGGCCGTTCGCTCACAATCGGTGGGAAGGCGTTGTCATTGGCCGACCCGCTTCTGGTTCGTTCTTCAGCGAAGGACAAGGACAAGCGGGCAACTCCGGTCGGGTAGGTTCGGGAGTCCCACAAGGGGATGAACGGGGGAGTCGGTCATGGGTAGTTCGCCAGTCGCCATTGTCACGGGTGCAAGCCGCGGAATTGGTCGAGCCGGAGCACTTGCTCTTGCCGAAGCCGGTTTCGATGTTGTCGTAAGCGCGCGCACCGTGCGAGAAGGCGATGGTGTAGCTGAACCCAACTCCGTTCGTGAAGAAACCACGCTCTCGGTGCCGGGAAGTCTTGAGCGCACCGCTGAGGAAATCGAAGAGCGCGGCCAGCGCGCGCTGATCGTGCCAATGGATCTGATCGACGTTGCGTCGGTGACCGCACTTCCCGCCACCGTGATGGCCGAATGGGGTCGCATCGACGTTCTGTTCAACAACGCGATCTTTCGCGGTGTTGGCACGCTCGACCGCATTACTGATCTCACCATCGAGTCGATGACCAACCTTCTTGCCGGCAACTTTATGAATCAGATCCTGCTTATTCAGCAGGTGATCCCGCACATGCTCGCCGCCGGTGGCGGAACCATCATCGACATGGTGTCCGGTTCGGCTCGTCTTGATCCCGCCGGCCCTCCCGGAGAAGGTGGCTGGGGCATCCTCTATTCCGCTTCGAAGGCAGCGTTTGGTCGCGTCGCTGGTGGTGTGAATGCGGAATATCGCGCGCAGGGCATCAAGGCGTTCAACGTGGACCCCGGCAATGTCGTCACCGAAGCTCGTAAAGCGGCCAAACCCGACGATGAATACAGCAGTGGTTACGGAAGTGAGCCTGCCGAAGCAACGGGCAAAGTCGTTGCGTGGTTGGCGACTGACCCAACCGCCGACAAGTTCCTCGGCAAGTGGATCTTTGCTCCGAAACTTTGTTCCGATCTTGGTTTGCTTCCCGGCTGGACGTTCCAGGTTCCGCAATGAACGCAGAGAAGTTGCAAGAACTCTCTGACCGACTCGAAATCCGATCCGTCGTTGAGGACTACGCGCGCTTTGCTGACCGAATCGATAACGAAGGACTCGCAGGGCTTTTTGCGCCTGACGGTGTGCTGCGCATTTTCGAGCGCGGCAATCCCGAACCGGTACGACAACGAATCGGACGTGGCGAAATCTCGGAAGCAATCAAGGGATTGTCTCGTTATGACGTCACGATGCATTCGGTGAGCAATCACTATGTCGTCTTGAACGGCGATGTTGCGACGGGCGAGACCTATTGCCGAGCCACACACATTCGTCCGGTTGATGGTGGCGCTCCGGAAGCTCGCGAGAACTACGTCATGAACATCCGTTATCTCGACGAGTACGTTCGCTTGCCCGAAGGCTGGCGTATTTCCAAGCGTGAACTCCAGGTTGAGTTCACCGAGGTGTTTCCGATTCTCTGAATCTCGGGGTCAGCCGCGCAGTGAAGCGACTGATGATGCATTCGCCAGGTCGAGTGCGAGCTCAGCTAATTCTGCGATGGTGTTCTCGGTGCTCGTGGTGTCATCGTCTGGGCGCGTGGCCTTGATGCGCGCCAGTGCTCCCTCGGTGATGATTGAGAGTTTGAAGACGGCGAGAACTCGGTAGACATCGATATCTCGGAGAGAGCGGCCGCTCGTGGCCTCGTAGCGAGCCAGCAGATGGTCGCCCGAGGGAAAGCCCGGATTGAGGCGGTGTGGCTGAGGAGAGCGACTGCGCCACATGAGTGAACCGGCCTCGCCCCAGTACACGCTGACCATGCCCAGATCGGTAAGCGGATCGCCAAGGGTCGACATTTCCCAGTCGAGAACCGCCACCATCTTCGACGGATCAGTGCGACTCCACATGGTGTTGTTGAACGAATAGTCGCCATGCACGACCGATGCGTCGGTGTGCGCAGGAATCGAACGCTTGAGACGTTCGGCAACCTCATCAATGGCGGGAAGTTCTCGTTGTTTCGACTTCTCCCATTGGGTGCACCAGCGATTCACCTGGCGTTCAAGGAATCCTGCGGGCTTACCGAGTTGGCCAAGACCCACCGCTTCGAAATCGACGGCATGAAGGCGAGCAAGAACATCGATGAGTTCGTCGCTTGCCGCAAGGGCTTGAGTTTCATCGAGGTGCGCAACCTGATCGGTGTCGGAATAAACGATGCCATCGACGAAGTCCATCAAATAGAACGGCACGCCGATGATTGATTCGTCCTCGCACATTGCAACAGTTCTCGGAACAGGCACGTCGGTATTCTGAAGCCCGGTCTGCACGCGATATTCGCGGCCCATGTCGTTCGCTGTTGCGAGGAAGGCCCCAACCGGCGGGCGACGCAGTACCCAATCATTCGCATCGTCTTGAACGCGAAATGTGAGGTTCGAAGAACCCCCGGACAGGTGCGAGACCGTGATCGGTCCGCTCGCGGTGGAAACGTTGGAGCGAATCCACTGGCTGAGTGATGCAACCGGAACGGCCTCGGCTACCTGTTGAGAGTTCATGTGACGGCAGTTTTCGCAATGATGCGGAGACGCTGCACCTCAAGCCGGTCGTGGACTACCACAGCTCGTTGACGTAGGTATCGGTTCCGACAACGGTGCGGAAAAACGGTGCAACGAGATGCACGTCAGCAAGATCGGCAGCTGCGACAGCATCGGTGTAGGTCTTCATGCGGTCGAGCGACTTGGTGACATCGCCACGAACGAAGATGATCTGCACGAGACGCTCGGTGCCGCCTGCTGGGGTTCCGAGATCCATCGGCTGATCCGCCGCTGGTGTCGCCACCGGCTGCCAGGACGAAACGATTTCGATATCGGAACCATTCATGAGTTCGGCGTACGCGCCGGATTTTTCGAGATCGGCATGAACGCTCTTTGCGGTGTTGCCTTCACGGGCATCGAAGAACACGGTGAAGATGCCGTCGTACGCGCTGTCGAGCGCAACATCAATTGGAACGCCGTCGGAATCGCGATTTGCAGTGCCGATGTAGTCGAACAGATTGGTGTGGGTGTGCTTGCGCTCGGGGAAGCCGCGATTGTTTGTGTAGAGCCACGTGACGCGTTCGGTACTCCAGTTGTTCCAATCATCGTGATGTCCGCCTTCGATCCAGTAGATCGCGACATACGACCCTGAATCGGTCGGGTTGGCAACAGTGGTGTCGCCTTCTGGCCAGCGCAGATCCTTGAGACGGCGCGGTGCGACCCAACGTGAACCAGACATCTGATGCGGAGCGACCATGCAGCCCGCGTAGAAGTGATCGCGCTCATACCAGCGGTTGTAGGCCGATTCGAAACCAGGGTTGGGATCAACCATGGTGAGGAGCATCGATCCGACCTTCATCGGGTAGTCGTTAAGGCCGCCAACATCGAGTGGATATGCCATAAGTTCCTTCGCTTTCGAACGCGGGCGCAACGCCCCCCTATGGGAAGTGAAACTAGCCGTTCAGGGTGGAACACAACGCAGGGATCAGCGCTCGGACGCACCCACGACCGAGACCCGGTACATCAGACGGCGACCGGGGAAATCATTGAGGACTCGGTGCATGGTGGAGCGGTTGTCCCACATGAGCAGGTCGCCTTCTCGCCAGTGGTGGCGATAGGTGAAGTGCTCCTTGATCGAATGCTGAAAGAGGAACGCAAGGATGGCGTCGCTTTCCTCGGGAGGTAGGCCAACGATGTGGCGGGTGTAGGTCGGGTTGACGAACAAGCCCTTGGCGCCAGTCTCAGGATGTACTCGAACGACGGGGTGAGCGGTGCGTCGGTCTTGGGCAATGGCATCGGCGTAGTGCTGCGGTGTGGCTCCGCCGAAGCGATACCGAAGTTCCGTCGTGCGACTGAGATCGTGAAGTGCAGTAAGGCCTTCGAGATAC
>CAIKHC010000237.1 GCA_903827085.1 uncultured Candidatus Nemicrothrix sp.
AGCAGTTCGTCGTCAGTCGGAGAGGTCTCTTCCGAGACCTCTCCGTCACCTGACACGGTCACTTGCCTTCGTCGTCGACGATCTCGGCATCGACGACCTCGTCGTCGTTAGGTGCCGAGCTCGTTGCGGATCCACCAGCAGCTGACTCTTCGGCTGCAGCCTGTTCATACAACTTCTGCGTGAAGTCCTGGCTTGCAGTCATAAGTGATTCGGTTGCCACCTTGATGGCTTCAGCGTCGGTACCCGCAAGTGCGGTCTTGAGGTCGGCGAGCTTCGACTCGACTGATGCCTTTTCGTCTTCCGAAATCTTGTCGCCTTGGTCCTTCAGCAACTTCTCGGTTTGGTAGACGAGCGTGTCGGCACTGTTACGAGTATCGGCTTCTTCACGACGCTTTGAGTCTTCTGCAGCGTGCGCTTCGGCGTCCTTGACCATCTGATTGATCTGATCCTTGCTGAGCGAGGACTGACCGGTGATGGTCATCGACTGTTCCTTGTTGGTCGCACGGTCCTTCGCCGACACATGCACGATGCCGTTTGCATCGATGTCGAAGGTGACTTCGATCTGCGGCACACCGCGAGGTGCGGGCGGAAGGTCGACGAGTTGGAACTTGCCGAGTGACTTGTTGAATTGCGCCATTTCGCGTTCGCCCTGGAGCACATTGATCTCGACCGACGGCTGATTGTCTTCCGCAGTGGTGAACACCTCGGTGCGACGAGTCGGGATGGTGGTGTTGCGCTCAATGAGCTTGGTCATGACCGAACCCTTGGTTTCGATACCAAGAGAAAGCGGTGTGACATCGAGAAGGAGAACATCCTTCACCTCGCCCTTAAGAACACCCGCCTGAACGGCTGCGCCGATAGCGACGACCTCATCGGGATTCACTCCCTTATGCGGATCGTTGCCCGTCATTTCCTTGACGAGATCGACAACGGCCGGCATACGAGTTGAACCACCAACAAGCACCACGTGATCGACATCGCCCTTGGTGAGGCCAGCGTCGAGAATCGCTTGTTCGAACGGAACACGGCAACGCTCAAGAAGATCAGCGGTGAGTTCCTGGAACTTCGCACGGGTGAGTTGCTCGTCGAGATGCAACGGACCGTCGGGGGTTGCAGTGATGAACGGCAGATTGATCTGCGTCTGCTGCACCTGTGACAGTTCGATCTTCGCCTTCTCGGCAGATTCCTTCAGACGCTGAATCGCCATGTTGTCTTTCAACAAGTCGACACCGTGTGCGGTCTTGAATCCGTCGGCAAGCCAGTTGATGATGCGCTCGTCCCAGTCGTCGCCACCAAGACTGGTGTCGCCGTGAGTCGACTTCACTTCAAACACACCGTCGCCGATTTCAAGAACCGAAACGTCGAACGTGCCGCCACCAAGGTCGAACACGAGGATTGTCTGATCGACAGTTTCTTTGTCGAGTCCGTACGCAAGTGCTGCAGCCGTCGGCTCGTTGATGATGCGAAGCACCTCGAGCCCAGCGATCTGGCCGGCCTCTTTGGTTGCGGTGCGCTGTGCGTCGTCGAAGTAGGCGGGCACGGTGATGACGGCCTGGGTGACGGTGTCACCGAGATAGGCCTCGGCATCGCGCTTGAGCTTCATGAGTGTGCGGGCAGAAATTTCCTGAGCGGTATAGGCCTTGCCATCGATGTCGATGGTCCAGTTGGTGCCCATATGGCGCTTGACCGAACGAATGGTGCGGTCGGGGTTCGTGATGGACTGACGCTTGGCCACTTCGCCGACGAGAACTTCGCCGTTCTTTGCGAATGCGACCACTGAAGGCGTGGTGCGGCTGCCTTCTGCGTTGGGGATGACCACCGGGTCGCCCGCCTCGAGTACCGAGACGACCGAGTTGGTGGTGCCGAGGTCGATACCGACGGCCTTTGCCATGGTGATGCTCCTTCTCTTTGTGGTTCTTCTGCTGATTATCGGGGGGATACTTCTCGACTGCCAAGCGGGGCTG
Organism: uncultured Candidatus Nemicrothrix sp.; assembly: GCA_903827085.1. Classification (GTDB taxonomy): domain Bacteria; phylum Actinomycetota; class Acidimicrobiia; order Acidimicrobiales; family Acidimicrobilacustridaceae; genus Acidimicrobilacustris; species Acidimicrobilacustris europaeus. The sequence goes on from CAIKHC010000237.1 coordinate 1,965, forward strand.
AGTGGCCGTCGCTAAGAAAGTTGAGCGTGACACTAACAACTTTGGTCTGGGCCGTTCCATTCCCATATTCCAAAGATTTTTGAACGTTCTCTGAAATTCCTTTCGCCGGGGAGAACCAAACCGGGCCGAGGCCCCGATGCCGTTAGGGCAGACTGGAACCATGACTTCCACCCTCGTCCTGCTGCGCCATGGTCAGAGCACCTGGAACCTCG
>CAIKHC010000238.1 GCA_903827085.1 uncultured Candidatus Nemicrothrix sp.
CGACCGGAATATTGGTGGACTTGCCCATCACTAATTCGGCGGCGGCAGCGAGTTCATCGACGACAGCGACTTCAGTGACGTGCATCTCGCGACCGAGGGCATCGGGTGTGCCTCGGAGGTCGACGATGCCCGCGACTCCTGCACAGCCAATTGCAACGTCGGTGACGCCTCTGCGCCATGGACGGCCAAAGGTGTCGGAAATGATTACGGCCACATCGACATTGAATCGGTGACGCAATCCGTCCCGAATCCTCCGGGCGGAACGATCGGAATCGACAGGAAGCAAAGCGGCCCATCCGCTTTCGACATTTGAAAGATCGATGCCGGCGTTTGCGCAAATGAAACCGTGCTCGGTTTCGCTGATGATCAAGTCCCCGCGGCGACGAAGGATTCGAACCGATTCGCGTTCGACCAGAGGTTTGTGGCTGAGTGGATCGGTGGGATCGATGGCAACGAGGCGATCCTCGGCTTTGGACACAATCTTCTGGGTGACAACAAGTACGTCGCCATCGATCAGCATCGTGTCCGTTGAACTCGACGACGCTTCATGAATCAATGCCGCGAGGTCGTCACCGGCGTGGATCTCGCCGATGCCTTCGATGCCAAAGATCTCCATGCGGCTCATGTCGTGGCTCCTGAAAGCACGGTTCGGGCCAAGGATTCCGAAACCCCGGGCTTACTCATAATGGTTTCAGTCACGATGCAGTTCAATCCAAACGATTCGACGGCCGATTTGAGAGAGTCATCGGCAGCATCAATGACGAGCGTGCCTGCGAATTCGTTGTAGAGAGCGGCAACACCAAGAACCGAAGCATCGTGGCCCAATTCGGCGAGCATTCGATCGGCAGGTCCCTTCAGCGCGGCGCCAGCAATGATCGGCGAGACCGCGATGACATTGTTGCGACGCCGCACGAGTGCATCTCGGATTCCGGGCACGGCAAGAACTGGTGCAATCGATACAAGCGGATTCGAGGGAGCAATGACGATGAGGTCGGCCGACTCGATTGCAGCAAGAACGCCTGGCGCGGGTTTCGAATTCTCTGCACCTTCGAACCGAACATTTGAGATCGGCACCGAATGGTGGCGCTGAACGAAGTATTCCTGAAAACTAATTTCGGTTCCGGCCGCAAGGATTGGTGTGTTGCTACCGGCAGCGTCGTCAGCAGCCAGGGTCACCATGGTGCGGAGCGAGTCGCAGGTTGCTGGCAGCACCGTTAGTCCGAGGTTCCAAGCAGCGGTGATTTCAGCGGTAACAGTGGCGAGATCAGCACCTTCATGCAGGCGTTGCGTTCGGTAGAGGTGCGTCCCAAGGTCTCGGTCTCCAAGCCCGAACCAGCTAACGCCGCCGTACTGCTCAAGCATTGTTCGTGATTGCCACGACTCATTCACCAAGCCCCACCCGGTGTCGGGGTTGATGGCGTCGGCGAGCGTGTAGGTGACCGTGTCGAGATCGGGGGAGATGTGGAGTCCGTGAAGAACAAGGTCGTCGCCAACGTTGACGATGGCGGTCACCTCAGACGCATCAACGACCTGAAGGAGGGCGCGAAGCATTCGTGCGGCACCCACACCACCGGCGATGACGGTGATCATTGCGACTAGGTCAGATCGCGTTGCTGGCGAGCGACGTTGTCGAGGTCCGCATCAACCATCATGTGTACGAGATCGCGGAATGGCGTCTTGGGCTGCCACCCGAGAACTGTGCGTGCGTGCGTTGCATCGCCGACGAGGAGATCGACTTCGGCAGGGCGGAAGAACCGTTCGTCGATGACGACGTGGTCTTCCCAATTGAGGTCCACGCGAGAGAACGCGATCTCGCAGAACTCGCGAACAGAGTGGGTCTCGTCAGTGGAGATAACGAAATCTCCGGGAACATCTTGTTGCAGCATTCGCCACATCGCGTCGACGTAATCGCCGGCAAAGCCCCAGTCTCGCTGTGCGTCGAGATTGCCGAGTCGAATTTCGGAGTCGAGTCCGAGCTTGATTCGAGCGACGCCGTTGGCGATCTTGCGAGTGACGAATTCGAGGCCTCGTCGTGGGCTTTCGTGATTGAAGAGGATTCCGGAGCTCGCGTGCATGTCGTAGCTCTCGCGATAATTCACCGTGATCCAATGTCCGTAGAGCTTGGCGACTCCGTACGGACTGCGGGGATAGAACGGGGTCGATTCGCGTTGGGGAACTTCAACGACCTTGCCGAACATCTCTGAAGAACTCGCCTGGTAGAAGCGAACGTCGTGATCGGTGAGGCGAATCGCGTCGAGCAGTCGAGTGACGCCGAGTGCGGTGGTTTCGCCGGTAAGGACAGGCTGTCCGAAGGACGTCTGCACGAAGGATTGTGCTGCGAGGTTGTAGACCTCGTCGGGCTTGTGGTCTCGCATGATGTGGATCATCGAAACCTCGTCGAGGAGGTCGCCGGGGACGAGTTCGAGGTCGTCCTGGAGGTGACCGATCCGCTCGAAGTTCAGGGTGGAACTGCGTCGAACCATTCCGATGACGTGGTAACCCTTGGCCAGAAGGAGCTCGGCCAAGTAGGAGCCGTCCTGTCCAGTGATTCCTGTGATGAGTGCTCGTTTGCTCATTGTGTGATTCCGCTCGGGGAGTGGGGGCATCGCCCGTGGTCAGTCGATTCTACGGGCCCGTATGGGGTGTGGGTTGCGCAAACCATTTGCAACGTCACTGCGTTGCCAGAACGGCTTGTCGATACTCGTCGAGGATGTCTTGAAGCGTGACCTCGAGAGGAATCTCTGGAGTCCACCCTGTTATCGCATTCAATCGAGTTGGGTCTCCTCGGAGCACTGGCGTTTCGACTGGCCTTTGGAGTTCCGGATCGGCATCGAGTTGCATCGGCGAGTTGGCCAGCGAGACCAGACGCTCGGCAAGATCGCCAATAGTGAGATCGTGACCGGAGCATACGTTGTAGGCCTCGCCTGCCTCGCCCTTTTCCATGAGCAGC
>CAIKHC010000239.1 GCA_903827085.1 uncultured Candidatus Nemicrothrix sp.
GGTTCGATCCTTCTGTTGATCGTGGCCGGAATCGACACAACATGGTCGGCCATCGGTTCTTCGATCTGGCATCTCGCCAATAACCCCGAAGATCTCGAACGTCTCGTCGCCCATCCCGAACTGCTCCCTTCAGCAGTTGAAGAGTTCCTTCGGGCTTACGCGCCTGTCTCAATGGCCCGACTCGTCAAGGACGACTTCGAGTTTCAGGGTTGCCCAATGAAGAAGGACGACTGGATCTTCCTCAGCTTCCCCGCAGCCAATCGCGATCCCAAAGCTTTTGATAACGCTGACGAAGTACTGATCGATCGGGAGATCAATCGCCACAGCGCGTTTGGTCTTGGCATTCACCGGTGCCTCGGTTCAAACCTCGCCCGTATGGAAATGACAGTCGCTCTTGAGGAATGGCTGAAGCGCTACACAAAGTTTGAGCTCGACGCTTCGAAGCCGACCACATTCTCGCAGGGTCAGGTTCGCGGTCCTCGCCAACTTCCTCTGCGCATCCTCGAACGCAACTAGCGACTAAACACTCTGTCCGCTCGGTCGACTGTCATCGGAAGACCGAGTCAATATGTTGCTCGAACACGTCAGCCTTCACCGTTCCGCTGCGATGAGCATCCCGCAGAGCGAGTGTTGCGGAAATCACCATTCGAGCTTCTTCGGGCGCTACTTTCCCGTCGAGAACCCCCTGAGAGAGCGTGCACTCAAACTGCGCGCACGCTGACGGCCTGTGCAGTGAGTGAATTGTGCAGACACCGTCACATACAGCGGGACATGGAAGTTCGAAGACCGGCGGATCAGCGGCGGCGATGATCTGCACACCTAGTCCTTGGAGCGGCGCACCCAGGTCGCTTTCATCTCGGACGGCGAGGTGTGTCACGACCGTCCCGTCGCAGCAAAGTCCACAACCGATGCAGATCGACTGTTCATCGGGTCCGTCGACAACGGCGCTCACCGCGGCGTTGCCCGGATTGGATAGTGGAGCCATCCGGCGAATTGGTTGGCCCGCAATCGGCGCGGTTCACCTGCGGCTTCGACTGTCCCAATCCGTCTTAGAAGTTCTCCGAAGACCAACTTGAGGTCCATACGAGCGAGTTGAGCGCCGATGCAAAAGTGTGGACCTCCCCCGCCGAACGCCACGTGGTCAAGCATGCTTCGATCCGGGTCGAACACATCGGGGTCAGGGAAATGCCGGTCATCGTGATTTGCAGATGCGTAGGAAAGCAGGACCTTGTCCCCTGCTGCGATCTTTTGGCCTCGGAGTTCATGATCACGCGTTGCCGTACGGCGGAAAGCCATGACTGGTCCGCGCCACCGCAGGAATTCTTCAACAAAAACAGATGGACACTCTTGCCCGCGCCACGGGTCAAAAATTGTCGGTGATTGAACCCATGAATTGATCATCTCCGTCATCGAGTGGGCAGTCGTACTTAGTCCACCGACCAGCACCGCTGGAAAGAACCCGACGATTTCAGCATCACTCAGCCGGTGCGTTCCTTCCTCGTCGACGATCTCCGCCTGAGCAAGGTCGGCAACGACTCCGTGGTGGCTCTCTGGGTTTGAGCGCACATCGTTGATGAGCCCAAGGGCGTAGTTGGCAATGTCGCGTTGCATCTCGGGCCGAGGTGCCAAACCCGGATTTACTTCAGGATCTTGGAAATCGGCCATCACTCGCGTGATTTCAATCAGGCCAGGCCAATCAGATTCAGGCACCCCGAAAAGCGTTGCCACCATTTGAAACGAGAGTTCCTCAGCAACCGGCACAAAGTCATGGACTTCGCCGTCAAGAAGGCCATCTACAAGACGCGAACATGTTTGCTCGATGAGCGGCACCATTCGACGGATCTGCCCTGGCGTGAACGCGGCACTCACAAGCTTGCGGTAGCGAGTGTGCTGAGGTGGATCCTGGTTCACAAACATTCGCCGACGCGCGACAAGTTCCTCTTCTGAACGCGCTTCTTCA
>CAIKHC010000240.1 GCA_903827085.1 uncultured Candidatus Nemicrothrix sp.
AGGATCTTCCAGATTTGAACGGTGACCCAACATCGACGCGAAGATTCGCGTTGCCGGAGCAGCTTCAAGCCGGATACCCATCGTGGCGGAGAAAACGTCTCCCTGACGAAGCTGCATAAATGCTCGAGCAACGACGCCTTCAAGTTCAACACGACTCAACTGGGAAAGCAGCCCAGAGGTAGCGACGATCGCCGTGTGTTCGGCATCGGTTCCAACCACAAGGAGATTCACAGAGGGAGTGTCGAGGATCATCAGTTCAGGAAGCGGAACTCCTGCCGTGGCCGAAAGCCCCTCAGCGAGATTGCGGAACCCAGCGGCCTCGGGACCATCGGCAGGTCTGGCTCCGAGCTGCTGAATGATTGCATCGTCGATTCCGGCGGCAAAGGTGCGTGTCCGGACGACGACGGCGACTGCGGTGACGACAAGGCCGACGATCAGACCAACGACGCCCGCAACTACCGCAAGAACTGCGGTGATGATCAGGCCCGTTAGAGCGAGTGGCAGCGCGGCAGCGAGTCCATATTTGGCGGAACGAGGCGACGCTTGCTCAAGAGTGGAAGTCACACGAAGCCTTCGATAGGGAAAGAGGACAAAGCGATACTACCGGCGAAGCGCTACACGCTCGAAGATCTCCTCGTAGCGTTCAGCAAGGAGATCCATCGAGAATCCCTCTGCTCGCTCTGAGCCCGAGGCCACAAGCGATTCACGCAGAGGTGCTTTGTCGAGAACTCGTCGCAATGCCCCTGCGAGAACTACTGGATCTCCTGGCGGAACGAGAACTGCGTCTTTATTGGCCCTTGCCACATTGGCGTATCCGGGGAGGTTGCTGGCGACGACAGCAGTCTTCGCAGCCATAGCCTCGAGTAGTACGACACCAAATGATTCCCCGCCAAGCGAGGGCGCGCAGAAAACCTCTGCAGAGCGAAGCCGTTGGATCTTTTCCGCTTCCGAAATTCGACCCAACCATTCGATCCGCGTGTCTCCGGCGACACGTCGGCGAAGTTCTTCCGTCTCAGGTCCGTCGCTGGCCACCACAAGACGAACGCCCGCGGGAAGCTCACCCATTGCTTCGAGCAGTACAGCGAGACCCTTGCGCGGTTCGTGACGACCAAGGAAAAGAATCGTGCGCGGTTCCGCTTTCGCGATCGCCGGGCCGGCGTAGTGAGAAAGATCAACACCGTTGAAGAGCAGTTCGTAGGAACCGCCTACCGCTTCGATTGCCATGTCGCGAGCGTCGGCGGACACTGCACAACGAACATCGATCTTGCGCGCCAACCACCGAACAACAGGCTGAAGCCATCGGTAGGCAGCGCTCTCCCCCGCCGCATGGAAAGTGCCAACGATCGGTTGCGACTTAAACAGAAGTGCCGTATTGCTGACTCCCGGCGCAAGCGGTTCATGAACATTCACGACATCGAAGCGTTCGTCGCGAAGTGCTCGAATCGTGCGCAATTGCGCCGAGGGGTCGGGGGCAATTGGAGCGACGGATCCGTTGGCAGCAGTCGGAAGACTGTCGCCCAAGGGTGTGACTCCGGAATCAGGTGGTGGCCCATCACAGGGACCAAGGACTCGAACGTCGTGCCCGCGCGCACGAAGCGCTCGAGCTAACGACAACACCTGACCTTGCACACCACCTGGAAGGGTGAGGCTGTAGGGGCAAACAATCCCGATACGCATGTCAGTCACCGCCGCAAGCAGCAAGTGATGACGGACCACGCTTGGGACGGGGATGCGGTTTACCGATTCGTTCAAGTTCGGCGTAATCGCTCGGCCAATTCGGTTGCTGCAGATGCCACTGCTCCGGCGCATGGCGAATGAGACCTTCGAGCCGACCAGCCAAGTCGATCGTGACACGGCGCACGTCGTCACGAAGTCGACCCTCGCGAACAACTTCCAAAGGCGGTTCAACCACAGCGTGATGACCAGTTCGGCCTTCGAAATAGACCGCACACGGAATGAGTGCAGCACCGGTGCGCAATGCAAGCGTTGCGGGACCGGCGGGAATCGTCGTGATTTCGCCAAAGAACTCAAGCTCAATGCCGTCACCGATGATGTCGCGGTCGGCGAGTAAACACCCGAGCCGACCATCATGTCGATGGGGTTGAACTTGTCATCTTTAAATGCCTGTTGCATCGCGGCCATGACTTCGGCTTTGGCATCCGACCAGATACGCACTTCTTGTTGACGACGCTCTTGGTCGGTGATGATGCCGCGGCGGAATTGGTTCTCCACCTTTTCGGCTTTGTCTTCGTAACCCTCAAGAATTTGGGCCTTGTTGGTAGGGGCCTTGATGTCGGCGATCGAGAACGTAAGACCGCTCTTGCTGGCATATCGATAGCACAGCGACTTGATGCGGTCGAGTGCAACGGCGACAACTGCCTTTGAAAAGTGGTCGCTCAGGCGTTCCACGATTTCGGACAACGCCGACTTACCGAGGGCTTTATCGATGTGGCCGAAGCGAGCAACGTAGCCATCTGGCAACGCTTCTTCGAGAATCAAACGGCCTGGTGTGGTGTTCAGCGGCTTGGTGACGGTGGAGCCGTACCAAACGATCGACGAGTGCAACGTGACATTGTTGTTGTCGAGCGCATTGATGAGCTCGGACATC
>CAIKHC010000241.1 GCA_903827085.1 uncultured Candidatus Nemicrothrix sp.
GAGATCAAACGCCGCGGCGAGATCGATGGCGTTGAACAACTGACTCGCTATCTCGAGCGCATGGACCTTGACCCCGATGTGAAACCCGTGCGCGGCATCTTTGTGGCGCAAAGCATTAAGCCTCAGGCGCGAGTTCTCGCCGAATCACGCGGCATTGAGTGCGTTGAAGTCGACTACGACGAACTCCGAGGCATCGAATCCGACGAGTTACGCCTTTTCTGACCCCCGAAGGGGAACTAACTACGCATCAAACGTGTGTCGTCCGCCAACAAGCACGACGCGACCGTCTTCGCCTCGAGTCTGGAAAATGCATTCGCCGGCGCCTTCATTCCACATCTCAATGGTGAGTTCTTCGCCCGGAAACACCGGCGATGCAAAGCGACCTTCCATTGAACGGAACTTGGCCGGGTCGGACCCGCACATCGTGTGCAACAGCGCGCGGCCAGTGAAGCCGTAAGTGCAAAGCCCGTGAAGGATCGGTCGATCAAAACCAGCAAGCGCCGCAAACCACGGATCGGAATGCAACGGATTGCGATCGCCTGACAAGCGATAGGTCAACGCTTGGTCGGGACGCACTCGATAGGACACCGAATGGTCGGCAGCGCGATCAGGAGCAGCGTTACGGTCGCCCGAAGGACCACGGTCGCCGCCCCATCCGCCTTCTCCACGAATGAAAATTGCCGAACCAACCGTAAGCAACAATTCGCCAGTTGCGTTGTCAACACATTCGCCTTCGACGGCAACGACGGCGCCTGAACCCTTGTCGTAGATGCCGACAATCTTTCCGGTGGCAGTCAGCGAACCTTCCACGGGAATCTCGCGGTGTTGCACGAACGACTGCTCACCATGCACGAGCATCGCAAAGTCGAATGAACCGATTGCACTGATTGCTCCAGCGATACCAGCGCCAATGACTGCCGCCATTGTGGGCAGTACGCGCTGCGGGACCTCATGACTGTTCTCGGTTGTGAACGCGAGTTCGTCGATACCCGCACCCACACCAACGGCGTAGAGCAGCGCGTCTTTTGAGGTCCAGGAATGGACAATCGGCGTACCGGTTGCGCCAACGACATCGTGATTGATGGGCATGGAGTGTCCTACTTCCGATCGAGACCGAGCATGTCGGCGTTGGGACGAGCCTTGCCCATGAGTTCTTCAACAAGCGGGCCGACGGAGGAAGGATCGAGAGTGTTGGTGACCTTTGGTCCTTGATGCCAGCTTTCACTGATGGCAAGAAGTTCGCCGCGAACATCGAACACGCGACCAGTGACCTCGGAAGATTCTTCGCTCGCCAACCACACGGCGATCGGTGAAATCCACTTGGTCGACATTGCTTCCTTCACTTCTTCAGGAGCATCGCCAAGACCAAGATCGGCAGTAAGCCGCGTAAACGCAGCAGGAGCAATCGCGTTCACGGTGACGCCATAACGACCAAGTTCGTCAGCCGCAATGATCGTGAATGAGGCAATGCCACCCTTAGCGGCGCCGTAGTTGGTCTGACCGATGTTGCCGTAGATGCCGGAAGGCGATGTCGTGTTGATGATGCGCGCGTTGTTGGTTTCGCCCGCCTTCGACCGATCACGCCAATAGGCCGCAGCAAAATGCGAAGGACCAGCGGTGCCCTTGAGATGCACCTTGATAACGGCGTCCCATTCGGCCTCGCTCATGTTGGTAAGCATGCGGTCGCGCAGAATGCCCGCGTTGTTGATGAGAACGTCGAGTCCGCCGAACGTCGTGATGGCCTGATTGATGAGTCGTTCTGCGCCAGCCCATTCGCTGATGTCGTCGGTGTTGGCAACGGCTTGTCCACCGGCGGCAACAATTTCATCGACCACTTCTTGAGCTGGGCCTTTGTCGACACCAGTGCCGTCTCGGGAACCGCCGAGATCGTTCACCACGACCTTTGCGCCTTCGGCGGCGAGCATCAGCGCGTAGTCGCGCCCGATTCCACGACCAGCGCCTGTAACGATGCACACTCGGCCTTCACACAGTCCTGCCACGACGACGTCTCCCTTGTCAGTTCAGATCTAAGGAGCCGATTGTGACACGGCCTCTTCAGGGCCGCCGAGGCCGGGAATCTCCTTGCTGATGCCCGATTGCCCTGCTCGTGACCGATACCGCCCCTGAGGGCCCCAGAACGGCCTCTGAGGCGGCTGTCACACCCATTCCGTAGGTTGGAGCGGTATGACCGCTCTTCTGCCTGTCCTCACCCTCCTCATCGGCCTCGCCATCGGCGCATTGGTCGGCACCCGCCTCGCGTCACGTCGACCCGGTGCCGATCCACTCGATGTCGACCGCACTCGCGACATCGCCAATGCCACGTTGGCCACCACCATGCGCGAACTCATCGATGTCAACACGCGCCTTCAAGCTGAAGCCACTGCTCGGGCTACGGCCGAGGCAGCTCAACAGCAGAAGTCCGTGCACGACCTTGTGGCCCCGGTTGGCGAACAACTTGCCCGGCTCGACCAAAAACTCAACGAGCTCGAAAACAAACGCGTCGAGGATTCTGGCCGCTTGAACACCAGCATCGGCTCGTTGTCCTCGCTTGCGACATCGCTACAGAAGGAAACGGCCGAGCTCGCGTCGGCCATGAAGAACACCAAAGTGCGCGGCAACTGGGGCGAGCTCCAGCTCCAACGCGTCATCGAACTCGCCGGCATGACGGAACACATCATGTACGAACAACAAGAACACATCGCCGGCGATGGCGACGCTGCCCGACCCGACATGATCGTCCGTCTTCCCGACTCGAAGAAGATCATCATCGATGCAAAAGCACCAATGTCTGCCTATCTGAATGCAATCAACGCCACTACCGACATCGAGCGCGAACAACTGCTCACCAAGCACGCTGCCGACGTCATGGCGCATGTCAATGCACTCGCAAAGAAGAACTACGCATCACGTGTCGATGGCTCACTCGATTTCATCGTGATGTTTGTGCCTGGCGATACGTTTCTCACCGCCGCGTTCGACGCCAACCCCGAATTCCTCGAACAGGCCATCGCAAAGAACGTGTTCCCCGCGTCGCCCGGCACATTGATTGCGCTTCTCCGAGCAATCGCCTACGGATGGCGTCAAGAGCAACTGGCCGAAAACGCCGCGCAGGTCGTCGCCCTCGGCAAAGAGCTCTACGAACGCGTTGGCATCTTCACTGGCCACCTCCAAAAAGTCGGCACCAACCTCACGAAGGCCACCGAGTCCTATAACTCCGCAGTGGCATCACTCGAGACTCGCGTCATGCCATC
>CAIKHC010000242.1 GCA_903827085.1 uncultured Candidatus Nemicrothrix sp.
GCACCGCAGAAGAAATCAAAGTCACGATCGGTTCGGCGTGGCCAACAGAAAATGAGTTTGCTGCCGAGGTTCGCGGACGTGAACTTATGAGTGGTCTCCCCAAGACCGTTGTTCTCACTGCCGAAGAAGTTCGCGAAGCAATCGACGAACCGGTGTCGGCAATGGTCGACGCGGTCATCGCATGTTTGGGCCAAGCTCCGCCCGAACTGGCCCAAGACCTCATCGAACAAGGCATTTACCTGGTTGGCGGAGGTGGCATGTTGCGCGGTCTCGATCTCCGGATTGAATCCGAAACAAATGTTCCGGTTCACCTCGTCCAAGCGCCACTCGAATCAGTTGTGCTCGGAGCAGGCCATTGCGTCGAATCCTTCGACGCACTCAAGGTCATGTTCATGGACTGAGGTCTTCGGCAGCTTGCCGGACCTGCCAATCCCGATCGTTTGTTGCCCGTTCAAGAGCAGCGTCGACTTCGGGGCCATCAAATGGGGCGAGGGCGATAACGGCACGCCGGCGAACTGTTGCTTTGTCTTCGGTTGCAGAGAGGATCGCGCCAAGCCCGGCGGGATCGCCGAGTGCGCCTAACGCTGCAACTGCAGATTCACGACACAACGCGTCGTCGTGTCGGGTTGCAATTTCGCACAGTCGTTCAATAGTTGAACTCGATGCCGGTGGGCGTTCTCCACAAGCCCATGCGGCAATTTCGACCACGGAGTCATCGCTATCGGAAAGAAGTGCAGCGATAGCTGCCGCAACTTCGGCGGTGGTTGGTTCGTCAACACTTCCGTTCCATGACGTTGATTCGGTGCACGCCCGACGACGCATGATTGGGTCGGCATCCTTGGTGGCTCGAATGAGTTCGTCCTCTGTTAGCGCACCGAGACGGTTGAGCGCACCAAGCGCGGTAGCACGAACGTTCGCGTCGTCGTCGTTGAGGAAGGATCGGGCTGTGTTCTCATCGCCCGTATGGCCCGCGAGTGCAGCGTCGCGTCGGCGAGCAACGGTGTCGTCTAGTTGACGGCCAGGCATGCTCAGCCGATCGAGGCGCCGAAGAGCCCGAAGAGCACGACGACCGAAAGCGCGAGTCCGGCAGCGAGAGCGGTACCAAGAATGACGAGGACCACGCCAAGGCTGACCCCAGATCGGATGCGATCGGAAGTGGTTGGGCCGATGTCATCGCCGTAGATCGGTTGCCATTGGTTGCTTGCAGTCACGGGAACATCCTCGCACTCTGTCGGCGGGCGCGCCGGTTCATGGTCTCGGACATGGCAGGCTGACACCGTCGATGGGCCGAATCCATCGCGCTTTGTCTGTGGAGCAACGTGGTCGAGTTCATCGAAGAAGAACCTGTGCCCGCACCTGCGACTGTGGGTGAGGAATCCCCGCACTGGAGTCGACGCCGCCGTTGGCTGACGTCGCTTGGATTTTTCTTCGCCGTACTCATCATCACGCTGGGGTTGGTTCTTCGACTCCCGTATTACGTGATGTCTCCGGGCTCTTCGCGTCCAACTGAGAGCCTTATTTCGGTGAGTGGAGCGCAGACGTATGTGAATGGGGGAGAAGTTGATTTCCTCACTGTTTCGCTTCGACAAGCGACACCATTTGAAGCTCTCGCTGCATGGGTAAACCCCGATCTTGACCTCGCGTCGCGGGAAGACATTCTTGGCAAACAATCGCCTGATCAGAATCGCGATCTCAATTTGCGGATGATGTCGGAATCCAAAGATGCCGCGCAGTATCAGGCGCTCACACGGCTCGGTTATCCCGTCGAATCAAACGGAACAGGCGCAGTGGTTGCAGCAGTGGTCGAAAGCGGACCATCGGCCAACATGCTGGTTCCGGGAGATGTCATTGTTCGCGCCAATGGTCAACAGATTTCGTTTAGCCAGCAATTGATCAACGTGATTAGTGCGATGGTTCCGGGAGAGACGATCACATTGGATGTCGAACCTTTTGATGCGACGCTGGATGGCGCTCTTCCATCCCGCCAGGTTCAAGTAGTCCTTGGCGCTCGCGAAGGTGACACCGCAAAAGGGTTTCTCGGGGTCTCAACGTTTACCCGCGAACTCTCGTTCACTTTTCCGGTAGAGGTAACGATCGATTCCGGCCGGGTGGGCGGCCCGTCGGCGGGGTTGGCCTTCACTCTTGGGATCCTTGATGTCATGACTCCTGACAGTCTCACGGGAGGGCTCAAGGTTTCAGTGACGGGGACGATCAGCCTCGATGGCTCAGTGGGGCCAATCGGTGGGATCCACCAAAAAGTGATGGCGTCGCGCCGGGCTGGTGTCGATTTGATGTTGGTCCCTGCGAGCGAGATCGATGAGGCTCGGAAGTACGCCGGCGATCTACGCGTTGAGCCAGTTGCGTCATTGACCCAAGCACTTGAAGTTCTCACGACGGTTGGCGGCGGCAACTTGGTGCTTCCGGCCGTCGGCACCGCTCTCGTCGCCAACTGACCCCTTGGTATCACCGGAATGTCGGCCTTTCGTCGGTAACCTCGCAGGTGATGGCAACCGACTCGTCCGGGCCGATCGATCCCGACCGCATCCTCGATAAGACTTTCGCGACCGTAAAGAAGGGCGTTGACCCTGTTGAGGTCCAGCGTTACCTCCTTCAGGTCTCGAATCAGTTGAAGAACGCCGAAACTCGAGCTTCGGAACTCGAGCGCCAACTCGACCAGGCGCGTCGCCAAAGTGCCGAACACGATCCGATCGACCCTTCGAACCTCACGAAATTGCTGGGCGAGGAAACGACACGGGTTCTCGATGC
>CAIKHC010000243.1 GCA_903827085.1 uncultured Candidatus Nemicrothrix sp.
CGTCGCGAGAACTGAGCGCATCGTCATAGGTCGAACCCGCCAGCGGGACGAACGGCACAACATCGACAACTCCGATTCGCGGATGGACTCCGGTGTGGGTGTGCAGGTCGAGCCGCTGGATGGCTGCCTTGATCACCGCCGGGGGAGCAGTGGGACCAACGACGGTGATGACCGATCGGTTGTGATCGCCATCGCGGTGCACATCGAGAAGATCGCTGCCGGCAGCGAGCGCGATTTCCTCGACAAGGTCGAGGTCGCGGCCTTCGCTGATGTTGATGACGCACTCAATCACGATTGATCACGAACGCGATCCTGCCCCATCCATCTCCGGGAGGTGGAGATAGATGGGGCAGGTCGTGGTTGGCAGTGCAACGCAGTGGCTGCGCTGGATGCGCGATGGGAAATCGATCAGACGGTGAGCAAGTGGCTGGGGGTTCGGCGGCCCTTCAGCATCCGGCGTCGTTGGCGCTCGGAGGTGGCGCCCCACACGCCGTGGTCGATGCGGTTGTCGAGGGCGTAGTCGAGGCACTGTGCCGCTACTGGGCAGGTGGCGCAGATGCGCTTGGCAACCTCGACCCCGACGCCGTCGCTCGGGAAGAAGGTGGAGGGAGGGTGGTCCTTGCAGTTGCCGTCATTCATCCAGGGGGTGGGGTTATCCATGTCGGGGAAGGTACGGATGGGGGGCGAAAGCGGAGGTAAGGAGAACCGCTGGTTTCCTCTAAATGAACCTTTTCCCAAGGGGGGCAGTCATTGGGGGCTCTTGGCGGGTCGCCGCTAGGCTGTCTCACCTTGCGGGGTCGCCCTTGGCTCCAGATGACGAAAGTGCCGTGCCACCATGTCGATGCCCGAAGTCGAAACCGATCAGCCGCCTCGTGGGCATGTCCGAGTGATCTACCTCGGCCCGGTCGCTCCGCACTGGGACGTCCAAGGTGATTCTGAGGTTCGTGGCCTGGTCGACGAGTTCCGCAACCGCGTGATGGCCCGTCTGCTCCTTCTCCCGCCGCACGATCCACAGTTCCGTCGCAACAAGGAACGCGTCGCTCGTGATGCCGAGCGCGAGAACCTGACACTCGTCTGGGACCTCGGCATTCCGGAAGACTGATCATGTCGCTCGGCGTGTCGCGACCGGTGGTGCATCTCACGCCCGCCCAACTCGCGGCGTCTCCTGAGCGTTTCCTTAATCGAGAACTCTCGTGGCTCGACTTCGACGCCAGAGTTCTCGCTCTTGCCTCGAATCCCGATGTTCCCCTTCTTGAGCGGGCCAAGTTCGTTGCAATCTTTTCGCAGAACCTCGATGAGTTCTTTCAGGTTCGTGTCGCCGGCCTGAAAGATCAGGTTGCCGCTGGACTGGGTAAGCAAACAGCCGATGGTCGGACCGCTGCGCAGCAGCTGCGCGAAATCCATGAGCAGCTCTCGGCTCTTGTTGCTACAGCCGAGCGCGTCTTTCTCGACGAGCTTGTTCCCGCGCTCGCTGGTGTCGGCATTGTGTTCTCGAGTTACGAAGAACTCGACGATGACGACCGCTCCTATCTCGACACCGTTTTTGAAGAGCGCATTTTCCCGGTCCTTACGCCGCTGGCTGTCGACCCCGGACATCCTTTTCCCTACATCTCTGATCTTTCTCTGAACCTTGCGGTTGTCGTGAACGACCCGGTCACCGGCGAGCATCGCTTTGCCCGAGTCAAGGTTCCCAATCTGCTTCCGCGATTCGTCGTGATGCCCGATGGTGAGCGATTCATTCCACTCGAACAGGTCATCGCGTCTCATCTCGATGTGCTGTTCCCCGGCATGGAGCCCGGCACGCATTACGCCTTCCGAGTCACTCGGAACGCCGACCTCACGGTGGAAGAAGAAGATGCTGACGATCTTCTCGAAACGATCGAACTTGAACTTCGCCGTCGCCGCTTTGGCCGAGCCGTTCGTCTCGAGATCGATTCCAACGTTTCAGAGGAGATCCTCGAGCTGCTACGCGACGAACTCGATCTTGACGCTGCGGACATTTACACGTTCTCTGGTCCAATCGATTTGGGTGGCCTCTTCGGACTCATGAGTCTCGATCGTCCCGACCTCAAGGATGAACCGTGGGCGCCGATAACGCAGCCTCGTTTATCGAGCACCGATCCCGACGAACCGGTCGACATCTTTGCGGTCATCCGCGATCGCGATGTTCTGATGCATCACCCCTACGAATCATTTTCAACCTCTGTTGAGGAGTTCATTCGTCAGGCGTCGGTTGATCCGTCAGTTCTCGCAATCAAACTCACGCTGTATCGCACCTCATCTGACACCTCGATTATCAAGTCGCTTGTTCGTGCTGCCGAGCGCGGCAAGCAGGTTGCTGCACTCGTCGAACTCAAAGCTCGGTTCGACGAAAAGAAGAACATCGGATGGGCGAAGGAATTAGAAAAAGCGGGCGTTCACGTGATCTACGGCCTTATGGGCCTCAAGATTCATACAAAGACCACACTTGTTGTTCGCGAAGAGCACGACGGCATCCGCCGGTATTGCCATATCGGAACCGGTAATTACAACCCGAAGACTGCGCGCCTCTACGAGGACGTCGGTCTTCTCACTGCCGACCCGGCCGTGGGTTCAGATCTCACGCAGTTGTTCAATCTGCTTACGGGCTTTGCCCGCGACCCTGAATTCTCAAAACTGTTGATCTCGCCCACAACCATTCGTCCGGGAATTGCTGAACTCATTGCGAACGAAGCAGCACTGGGCGCTGAAGGTCACATCGTTCTCAAAATGAATAGCCTCGTTGATGCGGCGCTTATCGACTCTCTCTATGCGGCCTCGCAAGCGGGCACCAGAGTCGACCTGATCGTGCGCGGCATTTGCTGCTTGCGTCCAGGCATCCCGGGATTGTCCGAAAACATCCATGTGCGCTCGATTGTCGGTCGTTATCTGGAGCATTCGCGGATCTATTACTTCAAGCACGGTGCCGCGGGCGCTCCCGTGTACTACATCGGATCCGCAGATCTCATGCCCCGCAACCTCGACCGCCGTGTTGAAGCCCTGGTTCCCGTGGAAGATCCGTTGCTGCAGGCCCGTTTGCACGAGATCCTTGACGTCAACCTTGAAGACGATTCTCTCGCGTGGGCGTTGGGTCCCGATACGACATGGAGTCGCGTTCTCGGCGCCGACCAGTTCGACACTCATCGCCGCTTCGAGGCAATTGCACTCGAACGTCGTGTCTGAATCTGCATGACGGTCCGCAAAGCGATTGACGATGGCGCTGAATCATTCGACGTGCGCGCCGCTGGCGGGGTGATCTTTCGGGGTCAACTCGCTGAGCCCGAGATCGTGATTGTGCATCGTCCCCGCTATGACGACTGGACCTTCCCGAAGGGAAAGGCTGAGCCGGGCGAAACCGATGAGCAAACAGCGCATCGCGAAGTACTCGAGGAAACTGGCTTCGATTGTGAACTCGGTGACGAGTTGCCGTCAGTGACCTACCGCGACCATAAAGACCGTTCCAAGATTGTTCGGTACTGGGTGATGCATGTTCAGTCCGGAACATTCGAGGTCAACGAAGAAGTCGATGCTCTCGAGTGGGTCAGTCCGGTTGAAGCGGGGGAACGGCTCACCTATGACCACGATGTCGACGTGCTGTCAGCATTTCTTTCGCTGGGACACGACGACTAAGTCGCACGCATTTAGTCAGTGAGTTCAGCGATGAGTTCGCGAACGCGTCGCTCGATTTCATCGCGAATCGGACGCACGGATTCGACGCCTTGGCCTGCAGGATCTTCAAGCACCCAATCGAGGTAGCGAACGCCCGGAAAGAACGGGCAGTTATCGCCGCACCCCATGGTGATGACGACGTCGCATCGTTCAACAACTTGAGCATCAAGAATCTTTGGGTGCGCACCGCGTTCGACGAGATCGATGCCGACCTCGTTCATGGCCTCGATCACGGCAGGGTTAAGTGTGTTCGCAGGTGCACTTCCGGCGGAAAGCACTTCGATGCGATCGCCGGCGAGGTGGTCGAGAAATCCAGCCGCCATTTGCGATCGGCCGGCGTTGTGGACACAAACGAATAGGACAGTGGGTTTTGTTGTTGTCATTTGTCTTCCTCGTGCTTCATGAGTAGTTCATCGGCAAACTCGTCAACATCGGGGAACACGATGCGGATGGCGACAAGGGCAAGGGCCATTCCGATGAACTGGGCGATAATGAACCCCGGTGCTGACTCTGGCGCGATGCCTGCAAAAGAGTCAGAAAGGCTGCGCCCGATAGTGATAGCTGGATTGGCGAAGCTCGTTGACGAAGTAAAGAAGTAGGCCGCCGTGATGTAGCCAGCAACGACGAACGGGGCGAGTGTCGACTTTCCCGATCGGACGACACCAAAGATCACGAGAAGAAGGCCGAGAGTGGCGACGATTTCACCAAGCCATAGTCCGCCGCCAGATCGGGTTTTCGTCGAGATGTCGATGGCGGTGAGGCCGAACATGAGGTTCGCAACCATGACGCCCACGATCATCCCGAAGATTTGGGCTGCGATATACGGCAGCACCTCTCGTGTGGGAATGCCGTGGAAGACGCGGTCGGCAATCGTTACGACCGGATTGAAATGTGCGCCGGACACTGATCCGAAAGCAGCGATAAGCGCGACCAGCGCGCCTGCAGTAGCCACGGTGTTGCAGAGCAATTGGAGAGCAATGTTGTCGGTCAGGTTTGTGGCCATGATGCCTGACCCGATCACCGTGGCGATGAGGAAGGCGGAGCCGAGAAATTCGGCAACGCACTTCCGGAGCAGTGGCGACATCAGCAGCAACCAGGCTTCGCGGCGAGACTCACCGGCTCTGCGGGTGATGAGGTTGCACAGCACACATCCCCACCATCGACTGGTGCTGAACCAAAGACGACGGAGTCGGAGATCACTGTATAAACCTCCCAGCGGGCATCGTCGGGATCGCGAACCCACACCTTGTCCTGAACGGCATAGCAGCAGGTGGTTTGTTCCTCGACGTCGGTTGTGAGACCTATTTGATCGAAGCGATTCGTTGCTTCAGCGACCTCGTCGGTGGATTCGACTTCGATGCCGAGATGATTGAGTCGTTCGGCGACAGTGTTCTCGATAAGCACAAGCTTGAGAGGAGGATCAGCGATAGCGAAGTTTGCGTAGCCCTCACGTACCTTGGCGGGCTCGGTATTGAACATCTTCGAGTAAAACGCGATTGCTTCGTTGATGTCAGACACGTTGAGTGCAAGTTGGACTCGGGACACGGGGGCTCCTCGTTTTCGGTGTTCAAGACATTGATCACCTTCGATACGTACTATTGTAGGCATATCGACAACCGTCAATATCTAGTTGAGGTGGCGTTCAATGTCCGCGAAAAATGCGAAACCGAAATCCATCACAAAAGTGTGCTGTGGCACTGCTCGCGACATTCCGCTTAGCCAACGCGATGCCGATGAACTGGCGTCGGTCTTCGCCGCACTTTCCGATCCCGTCCGTCTCCGACTGCTCTCGATCATTAGTTCTGCGCCCGATGGCGAAGTGTGCGCGTGTGATTTGGTCACGCCGATCGGAAAGTCACAGCCCACCGTGAGCCATCACCTCAAGATCCTGTTCGAGGCTGGCCTGGTAGAGCGAGAGAAGCGGGGGGTCTGGGTCTGGTATCGAGCGGTGCCTGAGCGGCTCGATTCGCTTGCCTCTCGTTTGCATTGAAAGAGGAAGTCAGGATTTCCTCTCCCGTTCACCTCTCGTACACCTAATGCCCGGAATCCGGCCATCTTGGATCCTTACGGTGGCGTTCGGGTGCTCGAGTGAGCACTTCGTTACCATCTGTTACAGGGAGAATTACCTTGCGTTCATCTAAGCGGGGCCTTGTTTGGCTCCTCGCCGTTCTTGTCGCAGTCGGCCTTGTCGCCGGCGCTTGCGGCTCGAGTTCCTCAGATTCGTCGTCGAGCACCACAAAAGCGGCGTCGAAGTACGACTACAAGTCCCTCAGCGGAACCTTGAATGGTTCCGGTGCAACGTTCCCGAAGAACTTTTATGAAGACGCAATTGCGTCCTTTAAGTCTGCCGCTTCTGGCGTCACTGTGAACTACAACGCCGTTGGTTCAGGCCAGGGCAAGAAGGACCTTGCTGCCGGCACCTCCGATTGGGCAGGTTCGGACAGCCTTGTGAAGGACGATGAAAAGGCCAACTTCAAGGGTCCGTTTCTCTACTTCCCCACGGTTGCAGCCCCGATCACGGTGTCATACAACCTCTCTGGCGTGAAGGAACTCAAACTTTCGCCTGAAACCCTCGCCAAGATTTTCATGGGCACGATCACCTCATGGAACGACGCAGCGATCGCCGCCGATAACTCTGGTGTCACCCTTCCGAACACGGGGATCACCGTTGCGGTTCGCTCCGACGGTTCGGGTACAACTTCGAACTTCTCGAAGTATCTTGCTGCCGCTGCACCATCGATCTTCACGGTGACCGCAGGAGACTCCGTGGCATGGCCGAAGGCTCAGGCCGGTAAGGGCAACGCTGGCGTTGCGCAGATCGTGAAGGACACCGCCGGTGCAATCGGCTATGTCGATCTTTCTGATGCCAAGGCAACTGGCCTGGTTACC
>CAIKHC010000244.1 GCA_903827085.1 uncultured Candidatus Nemicrothrix sp.
AACCGCCACATGCGAGGACGATTCCCTTTCGGGCACCAACCCGTGTGCGTTCGCCTTCGTGTTCGACAACGACACCGACAGCAGAACCAGATTCATCGGTGATGAGATCTTTGGCGGGCGAGGACAACCAAATGTCGACGCCGCGGTCAAGGAGGCCTTCAAGAAGTGCGGCGATGAGGGCGGCACCCTTTGGCCGGACGTCCTCGGCTTCGCGGCGAGCAAGTTCCGCTTCGATCTCTGGAGTGCGCGGCATGAAGTCTTCAGTCAGCGTTGTTGCGGCGCCGAGGGACATGAGCGTACCGCGCTTGACGATTTTGTCCTTCCACTCGGGGAGACGTTCACCAACGGGGTAGGGGTTGGCTTCGACCGTACGACCCGGTCGGGGAAGGTGTCCCTCCCAGCCCCATGGTGTGTAGTAGTCGGGCAGCGGCTGAATATGAAACGTGGCCGGCGTGTGTTCGACGAGGTATTTGAGCATCTCCGGTGCGGTGTCAACGAACACCTCGAGTAGCGCTGGGTCGGGTGCTCGTCCGTCGCACACACGCTCGATGTAGGTCAGCGCAGCCTCTTTGGAATCGGGGATCCCCGCTTCGGCCATTACGTGGTTATTAGGAAGCCAAATTCCCCCGCCTGAAACTGCGGTGGTTCCGCCCAGTAGTTCGTCCTTCTCGACGACCAGAACCTTTGCACCCTCATCTGCGGCCATCGTCGCCGCTACGAGAGCGGCGCCACCGGACCCAACGATGACGACATCGACGATTTGATCCCAGTCGGCAGCTGACATTGGCTTCTCCCAGTCCTCAGGGGCTGGCTGCCCCGACGCCAACGGAGGGTAGTTCTGGTTCAGTAGTCGTGCGCTCAAAGGTCGCGCAGGCCTAGGGTCACAAGATGTTCGATTTAAAAATCATCAACGGAACCATTGTCGATGGCACTGGCTCGCCAAGCTTTGTCGGTGACCTCGCCATCAAGGATGGCGTCATTGTTGAAATCGGAAGTGCTGTCGGTGGTGACGCTCGCGAAACGATCGATGCAACGGGACTGATTGTTTCGCCAGGCTTCGTTGATATCCACACTCATTACGACGGGCAGGCAACTTGGGATCCCGTTCTTGATCCTTCTGCAAGTCACGGCGTGACAACCGTCGTTGTCGGCAACTGCGGCGTTGGGTTCGCCCCGGTTCGCCCCGGTAAAGAGGAGTGGCTCGTCGAACTTATGGAGGGTGTCGAAGACATTCCGGGGACGGCGCTTCATGAAGGCATCGAGTGGTCATGGGAGACATTTCCTCAGTACCTCGACGCCCTCGCCGCTCGTGAGTACTCCATGGATCTCGCAGCGTTCCTCCCGCATGCGCCACTGCGCGTCTACGTAATGGGCGATCGAGGCGCGCTCGATGTCGAACCGACGGAAAACGAAATTTCCGAGATGGCTTCGCATGTCCGAGCATCGATTGAGGCGGGAGCGATTGGTGTTTCAACGTCACGATCGCTGAACCATCGCACGCTCGACGGCGAACTCGTTCCTGGAACATTCGCAAATTCGACCGAACTTGTCGCTCTTGCTCAAGC
The DNA here is from genome assembly GCA_903827085.1 of uncultured Candidatus Nemicrothrix sp. Lineage (GTDB taxonomy): Bacteria > Actinomycetota > Acidimicrobiia > Acidimicrobiales > Acidimicrobilacustridaceae > Acidimicrobilacustris > Acidimicrobilacustris europaeus. The sequence continues at coordinate 1,566 of CAIKHC010000244.1, forward strand.
AATGGTCGACGCCGGCGGCGGACTCTTTGAAGCAGTTCCAACTGGTGAAACCGGTGAAGATTACGAAACCATCTTGAACGAGATTGCCCTATTGGCTGAGGTATCGAAGCGGACAGGTGCTCCGGTTACGTTTCTGATGATTCAGTCCATGGGTGCTCCAGACCTATGGAAAGAACAGTTGTCAGCGGTTGCGAAAGCCAACGCTGAAGGTGCACAACTTGTGCCGCAGGTTGCTGGTCGTCCGGGTGGAATGTTGATCGGGGTTGCGACCTACCACGGCCTTATGCGTAGGCCGACATTCCGACGTCTTGAGTCAGAACTTTCCTACGAAGCACTTCTGAGCGAATTGCAAAAGCCAGAAGTGAAAGCTGCGATTCTCGCCGAAGAGAATCTGCCCGAAGATCCGAACCGCCAGTATGAGTCAATCGCCGACAACATGGCCTACATGTTCGAGAGACTTTTTGTTCTGGGGGATCCGCCCGATTACGAGCCCACTCGAGATCGTTCGATTGCCGGAATCGCTGAGGCGACTGGCAAGGACACTTGGGAGGTTCTTTACGACTCAATCGCCGGCGGTGCACTTCTTCTTGGTGCGTTCACCAACTACGCGAATGGCTCACAGGACCATCTCGCCGTCATGCTCGAGAATCCGGACACGGTCCTTGGGCTTTCTGATGGGGGGGCTCATGTCCGGTTTATCTGCGATGCGTCCCTGCCGACGTACATGCTCACGCACTGGACGCGAGATCGAACTCGCGGAGATCGACTCTCACTCGAATCAATCGTCCGGAAGCAAACGGCGCTCACGGCCGAGGTTGTTGGTCTCACCGACCGAGGCACCCTCGAAGTAGGAAAGAAGGCCGATGTCAACGTGATTGATCTCGACCACCTGGCACTGCGTCCGCCCCATCCTGCTGACGATTTGCCTGCGGGTGGCCGTCGAATACTTCAAAATGCCTCGGGGTACGTCGCAACAATTGTTAGTGGCGTGGTCACTCGCCGAGACGATTCCGATACGGGTGCTCGTCCCGGTCGCCTCGTTCGCGCTTCGCACTAAGACAACCGTCGATGGACTTAGGACTCTCTGGTCGCGTCGCTCTCGTTACAGGTTCTTGGCGAGGAACGGGAGCCGGAACTGCTCGCGTGCTGGCGTCTGAGGGCGCCACAGTTTTGGTTCATGGGTTCGAAGCCGGAGCCTGTACCGAACCCATCGATTCGATTCGCTCGAACGGAGGAATCGCCCACGAAGGTGTCGGCGATATCCGCACCGATGACGGCACGAGCCAACTTCGAGCAGAAGTGGAACGTGTATCGAGTCGGGTCGACATCGTGGTGAATAACTACGGCGTTGCCGAAGGGAGCGTCTGGCCCCTCAGTGATGCTGCGTCGTGGCATTCGAGTTACGACACAAACGTCGTGAGTGCAATCCGGGTGACGAATGAATTCGTTGGCGGTATGCGTTCGAACGGTTGGGGGCGAATCGTTTTTGTCTCGACAGTTGGAGCAACCCGCCCGGGTGAGCGCATTCCCGAGTACTACGCCGCGAAAGGTGCTCTGCCGTCGATCGCTGTGAGCTTGGCGAAGCACCTAGCGACTACCGGTATCACCGTGAACTGTGTGAGTCCGGGGATGATCGCAACACCAGAAGTGGTCGAACTGCTCACGAAACGTGCGGAGCGCAAGGGCATCGCTTCGGACTGGGCGTCGGTAGAAAAGTTCGCGCTTGAAACGGGTATGGCAAATCCATCAGGCCACATATCGACACCTGAAGATGTCGGACGTTTCATCGCCTTTGTCGTCAGTGAACCAGCGTGGCATCTGAATGGAGCACATTTGCGGTTCGACGGCGGCGCAGCTGATGCGGTGACCTGATTAACGGCTGCGTCGAAGAATGCGCCAAATCGCGAGGTAGTGGCTCACAACGCCGAGAACTACGGCGGCATGAAAGATTTCATGGAATCCAAACTTTTTCGGCCAAGGGTTTGGACGTTGCGCAGCGAAGACGGCGGCGCCGCCAAGGTAGGCCGCACCTCCAGCAACGAGTCCGACAAGTGCAGGCTTGCCCCCAACTCGAACCACCGACGGAGCGAGGACGACCCCGGCCACGCCTAGGACTGGGTAAAACCACGAACCTGCCCGTTGGCTTTCGTTAAGTCGGATTACTTTCGATCCGGCCGCTACGCCCGCGGCGGACCACACTGCGGCCAGAACGATCTTTGCGTGTTTGGGTGGGAGCGTCGCGACGGCGATAGGGGTCCAGGTACCGGCGATCATTACGTAAATCATCGAATGATCGATACGGCG